>NZ_JBEXTZ010000067.1:0-49481 GCF_040614195.1 Amycolatopsis sp. NPDC006125 | reverse complement strand
GGCCGCCGACGGGCCGCGCCCGGGGCGAACCCGGCCCGGGAGCAGCCGCCCCTGTGGGGCTGACTCCGCGGCGGAAGGGCCGCCAGGCCGCCGTATCGGGCAGGCCGGGTGCTCCCCCTGCCGGGCCGCCATCCGCGAAGCCTGGCCACGCCGCCAGAAGCCACCCCGCAAAGCGGGGTCACACCTGAGGCCTGCCCTCGGTGCGGGCATCCCGCACCCCTCGGGGTGCCACCCGAGGGGTGCCCGGAGGGTCGCTGCGGGGTCACCCGCGGCGCGGCCCTCCGGCGCCACCCCGAGGTGCCGTCCCGGCGCCCACACCGCCCGAGAAGACCAACCCCACCTGGAACGGGAGAGACCATGTCGTTCACCGCAGCGCAGAGCATTCTCGCCGCGCATCATCCTGGCCGGTCGGCTCCCGGGGAGGTTCTCGTCGCCGATGAGTTGCTCTGGGCGGACCGTCCGTCGGTTCGCTGTCCCGGCGCCGGGCTGCTCGAAGGCGAGCTTCGGCGCCGCGGGATCGCCACCGCCCGTGGGCCCCTCTACGTCGACACCGACCACGCCGCCGCGGTCGCCCTGCGCGCCGTGCTCCCCGCGGCCCGCGGGCCGGCCGGGCTGGGCGTCGCGGCCACCGGGCAGGCCTCCTCCACGCTCGCGGCGGCCGTGAGCGCCGCGATGGCCGCGGTGCTCGCCGTCGCCGGGCGGCCCCGCTCGGTGCTGCTCGCCGCGCCCCGGTCGTTCTGCGCGGGCGTCGAACGGGCCATCGAGATCGTCGAGCGCCTCCTCGCCCAGCGCGGCGGGCCGATCTACGTCCGCAAGGAGATCGTCCACAACCGCCACGTCGTCGACGACCTCCGCGCGCGGGGCGCGGTGTTCGTCGACGAACTGGACGCCGTGCCGCGAGGAGCGACCGTCGTGTTCTCCGCGCACGGCGTCTCCCCCGCCGTGCGCGCCGAGGCGGACCGCCGACGCCTCAAGGTCGTCGACGCCACCTGCCCGCTGGTCACCAAGGTCCACGCCGAGGCGCGCCGCTTCGCCGGGCAGGGCGACACCGTCCTGCTGATCGGCCACGCCGGGCACGAGGAGGTCGAGGGCACCCTCGGCGAGGCGCCCGACCGGACCGTCCTGGTGCAGTCGGTCGAGGAGGCCCGCCGGGTGCGGGTGCCGGACCCGGACCGGGTCACCTACCTGACCCAGACCACCCTCAGCGTCGACGAGACCGCCGAGGTGCTCACCGAGCTGCGCCGGCGCTTCCCCGCGTTGCGCGGCCCCGCCTCCGACGACATCTGCTACGCCACCACCAACCGGCAGGACGCACTGCGCTCGGTCGCCAGGGACACCGACCTGGTCCTGGTGGTGGGGTCGCGGAACTCGTCGAACTCGCTGCGCCTCGTCGAGCTGGCCGAGCGGGCGGGCACGCCCGCCCACCTGATCGACGACGCGCGGGACGTGCGGCCCGAGTGGCTGTCCGGGGTGGAGCGGATCGGGCTCACCGCCGGCGCGTCGGCGCCGCCCAGGCTGGTCGACTCGGTCGTCACCGCGCTCGGCGGCCTCGGCCCGCTCACCGTCGGCGAACGGGAGACCACCCGCGAGACCATCCACTTCACGCTGCCGACGGCCGTGCGGAGGAAGTCGTGACCGCGGTGGCGCTGGGCGTGCCGCGGGTGCCCGCGCCGCGCCGGAAGTCCCGGCAGGTGCTGGTCGGCGACGTCCCCGTCGGCGGCGGGGCGCCGGTGTCGGTGCAGTCGATGACCACGACCGTCACCGCGGACGTCGACGCCACCCTCCGGCAGATCGCCGAGCTGACCGCGGCCGGCTGCCAGATCGTCCGGGTCGCGGTGCCCAGCTCCGACGACGCCGAGGCGCTGCCCCGGATCGCGGCGAAGTCGGCCATCCCGGTGGTGGCGGACATCCACTTCCAGCCGAAGTACGTCTTCGCCGCGATCGAGGCCGGCTGCGCGGCGGTGCGCGTGAACCCGGGCAACATCCGCAAGTTCGACGACAAGGTCGCCGAGATCGCCGGTGCGGCGAAGGACCACGGCACGCCGATCCGCATCGGCGTCAACGCCGGATCCCTGGACCCGCGGCTGCTCGGCAAGCACGGCAAGGCCACGCCCGAGGCGCTGGTGGAGTCCGCGCTGTGGGAGTGCTCGCTGTTCGAGGAGCACGGGTTCACCGACCTGAAGATCTCCGTCAAGCACCACGACCCGCTGGTGGTGATCGAGGCCTACCGGCAGCTCGCGGCGCGCTGCGACTACCCGCTGCACCTCGGCGTCACCGAGGCCGGGCCGGCGTTCCAGGGCACGGTCAAGTCCGCGGTGGCGTTCGGGGTGCTGCTGCACGAGGGCATCGGCGACACGATCCGCGTGTCCCTGTCCGCGCCGCCCGTCGAAGAGGTCAAGGTCGGCACGCAGATCCTGGAGTCGCTGGGGCTGCGGCCGCGGCGGCTGGAAATCGTGTCGTGCCCGTCGTGCGGCCGCGCACAGGTGGACGTCTACCAGCTCGCCGAGCGGGTCACCGCCGCGTTCGACGGGTTCCCGGTGCCGCTGCGCGTCGCGGTGATGGGGTGCGTGGTGAACGGGCCCGGTGAGGCGCGGGAAGCCGACATCGGGGTGTCGTCGGGCAACGGGAAGGGGCAGATCTTCGTCAAGGGCGAGGTGGTCACGACGGTGCCGGAGAGCCGGATCGTGGAGACGCTGCTGGAGGTGGCGCTCGAGCGGTTCCCCGCATGACCGATAACCTGCGGGCATGGATCTCACTGGGGTGACCGAAGTGTCGGGCGAGGACGAGCTGCGGGAGCTGATCGGGCAGCCGCTGCCGCAGGCGGTGCACAAGCAGCGGGCGGCGCTGCACGAGCTGGACCGGCAGTGGCTCGCGCTGTCGCCGTTCTGCCTGATCGCCACGTCCGACGCGGCCGGCCGCTGCGACGTCTCGCCCAAGGGCGACCCGGCCGGGTTCACGGTGGTGCTCGACGACCGCACGATCGCCGTGCCGGAGCGGCCGGGCAACCGGCGCGCCGACGGGTTCCGCAACATCCTCGCCAATCCGCACGTCGGGCTGCTGTACTTCATCCCCGGCCGCGGCGACACGCTGCGGATCAACGGACGGGCGCGGCTGGTGAGGGACGCGCCGTTCTTCGACGAGATGGTCGTCAAGGGGCACCGGCCGCGGCTGGCGATCCTGGTGGAGATCGACGAGGTGTTCCACCACTGCTCGAAGGCGTTCCTGCGGTCGCGGCTGTGGGAGGCGGACACCTGGGCGCCGGAGGAGATGGCCCCGCGCGCGGTGATCGCCAAGACGCTCGAGCGGCGGGACGCGTCACTGGCGGAGCTGGAGCGCTACTACGGCCAGGAGTACGCGAAGAAGCTCTACGCCTGAGGAGGGCGCGAACGCGCAACGGCCCGCGGCGTCCCCTCCCGGACACCACCACGGACCGCCCGCTCCCCCTACCGCCCCGCGGGCCATCCACCTCCGGATCGCCTGACGCCGGGCGGCAAGCGCGCAACGGCCCGTGGTGCCCCCTCCGGGACAACACCACGGGCCGTTCGCTTCCCCTACTGCCCCTCGGGCCGTTCACCGGCCAGGGGGACGTCCGGGTCGTCGTCGGCGGGTGGCTCCGGGTCGCGCCACTCCTCGGCGCGGCTGGACCGGTTGCCCTGCAACGTGCCGCGCAGTTCGGCCTTCAGCGCGTCGTCCTCGCGCGGGCTGTGCTTCTCACTGCCGCGTTCCATCAGCCGGCCCCTTTCAGCGGGTCGTGCCCGATCGTCATCAACCGGTGGCGCCAGTTCTCCTGGCCCGCCGTCGGCTCCAGGTCGTCCCGCCGTTCGGCGTGCACCTTGTCCACCACCTTGCGCATGACGCGCTCGTCGTCCTCGGTGAGGTCCGTCCGGCGCTTGCCGAGGATCTCCAGGACGTGCTGGCCGGTTTTCGTGCCCGACTGGTCCGGCAGCTCCTCGCTGTCCGTCCCCGCCGAGCGGACCCGCAGCCAGTCCCCGAGCTCCCGCGAGGTCATGTTCACCACGCGGTGGAACTCGTCCCACAGTGTTTCGTCCACATGCGACTGCGTTGCCATCTGTCACCTCCGGGCGGTCAGCCTTCGCACGATCACGAAGACCAGCGCCAGGATCCCGATCCCGGCGCCGGCGCCGAGCGCGATCCGCTGTGTCGTGTGCGCGGTCTCCCGCACCTTCCCCGCCAGGGCCTCGGCGGTCTCGCCGAGCTCCTGGCGGGTGAGTTCCAGGTCGAGCCGCGCCTGTTCGGCGTCGTGCGGGAAGGTGTCCTTCTTCGTCGTCATCGGCGCACCCCCTTCCGCAGGGCCGCCACGTCCTTGGGCACCCCGGACGCCGCCTCCTGCGGCACCGGCGGCACCGCCGCCGACAGCTGCTTCTTGCCCGCCAGCCCGGCCACCCCGCCGATCAGCAGCAGCGCGCCGCCGACGATCAGCGCGGCGGCCCACCCCGGCATCACCAGGGCCAGCGCCAGCACCGCGGCGGCGACCAGCGTCGCCGCTCCGAACAGCGCGAGCATCCCGGCCGCGCCGGCCAGGCCCGCGCCGGTGCCGGCGCGCTTGCCCTTCCGCCGCAGCTCCTCGGCGGCCAGCCGCATCTCGTCCCGGACCAGCCGCTGGATCTGCTGCGACATGTCCTGGACGAGCTGCCCGATCGAGCGGTCGTCGACCGCGGTCGACCCGCGGCCCGTGCTCTCAGTCATGCCTCGCCTCCCTTGGGGTAGCTCGTAGTCCGGCTACCCCCGGGCGGAGAGCACTAATCGTGCGCGGTGGGCGAGCTGCCCTCGCTGAGCTCCTCGGTGGCCTTCTCCGACGGCGTCTTCGGCGCCTCGGAGTGCGGGATGGTCTTCCCGGTGAGGGTGATGTGCCCTTCGTCGTGCAGCCGCTCCACCAGGTGCGGGTAGTGCAGCTCGAACGCGGGCCGCTCGGACCGGATCCGGGGCAGCTCCAGGAAGTTGTGCCGCGGCGGCGGGCAGGTGGTGGCCCACTCCAGCGAGTTGCCGTAGCCCCAGGGATCGTCCACTTCGACCGGATCCCCGAACCGGTAGCTGCGCACCACGTTGTAGACGAACGGCAGCATCGAGGCGCCCAGGATGAACGCGCCGATCGTGGAGATCGTGTTCAGCACGGTGAACCCGTCGCTGTCCAGGTAGTCGGCGTAGCGGCGCGGCATGCCCTCGTCACCCAGCCAGTGCTGCACCAGGAACGTCGTGTGGAACCCGACGAACGTGGCCCAGAAGTGCAGCTTGCCGAGTCTCTCGTCGAGCATCCGCCCGGTCATCTTCGGGAACCAGAAGTACACCCCGGCGAAGGTGGCGAACACGATCGTGCCGAACAGCACGTAGTGGAAGTGCGCCACCACGAAGTAGCTGTCGGTGATGTGGAAGTCCAGCGGCGGCGACGCCAGGATGATGCCGGTCAGCCCGCCCAGCAGGAACGTCACCAGGAACCCCACCGACCACAGCATCGGCGTCTCGAACGTGAGGTGCCCCTTCCACATCGTGCCGATCCAGTTGAAGAACTTGATCCCGGTCGGCACCGCGATGAGGAACGTCATGAACGAGAAGAACGGCAGCAGCACCGCGCCGGTGGCGAACATGTGGTGCGCCCACACCGCGAACGACAGCGCGGTGATGCCCATCGTCGCGAACACCATCAGCCGGTAGCCGAACAGCGGTTTGCGGCTGAACACCGGGATGATCTCGGTGATGATCCCGAAGTAGGGCAGGGCGATGATGTAGACCTCGGGATGGCCGAAGAACCAGAACAGGTGCTGCCACAGGATGGGCCCGCCGACGGCCGGGTCGAACACGTGCGCCCCGATCAGCCGGTCGGCCAGCAGCCCGAACAGCGCCGCGGTCAGGATCGGGAACACCGCGAGCACCAGCACGCTGGTGAACAGGATGTTCCAGGTGAAGATCGGCATCCGCCACATGGTCATGCCGGGGCAGCGCAGGCACACGATCGTGGTCAGCATGTTGACCGCGCCGAGGATGGTGCCCAGACCGGAGACGATCAGGCCGGTGATCCACAGGTTCCCGCCGATCCCGGGCGAGTTCGCCGCGTCGGACAACGGGGTGTAGGCGGTCCAGCCGAAGTCCGCCGCGCCGCCCGGGGTGAGGAACGAGGACAGCACGATCGAGCCGCCGAACAGGAACAGCCAGTAGGAGAACGCGTTCAGCCGCGGGAACGCCACGTCGGGCGAGCCGATCTGCAGCGGCAGGATCAGGTTGGCGAAGGCGAACACGTTCGGCGTCGCGTAGAGCAGCAGCATGATGGCGCCGTGCATGGTGAACAGCTGGTTGTACTGCTCCGGCGACAGGAACTGCATCCCGGGCCGCGCCAGCTCGCCGCGCATTAGCAGCGCCAGCGCGCCGCCGATGACGAAGAAGCCCAGCGACGTGTAGAGGTACATCAGGCCGATCAGCTTGTGATCGGTCGTCTTCGCCATCTTCACCAGCAGGTTGCCCCTGCGGTGCCTGGCCGGCAGCTCGTACCGGTTGCCCAGGACGATGGGACGTGCCTTCAGCTCCGTCATGCGCCCTCCCCGGGTGCCGAGTGGACGAACCCAGGGTGCTCCCGATCACACCGGTGAATCAAGCCCCTAACCCGTAGGTGGCGTAGGCGCTGCGGATGACCGGCTGGGCCACGTTGCGCACCCGCACCCCGCCCGGGGTCACGCCCTGTTCGCAGCCGAAGTGCGCGTGGCCGTGCAGGGCCAGGTCGGCGCCGCATTCGTCGATGACCTCGCCGAGCTGGTAGGCGCCGAGAAACGGGTAGATCTCCGGCGGCTCGCCGCGCAGGGTCTCCGGGATGGGCGAGTAGTGGGTGAGCGCGACCCGGTAGTCGACGTCGTCGAGCTCCAGCATCGCGCGGCGCAGCGCGTCCGCCCGTTCGATGCTGTGTTCGACGAACGCCTTCATCTCCCGCTCGCCGAACGCGCTGGCGCACTTGCCCGCGAACCCGCCGCCGAAGCCCTTCACCCCGGCGACGCCGAGGGTCTGCCCGTCGACCTCCAGCCGGGTCGAGGCGCCCTCCAGCACCTGGATGCCGTTGTCTTCGAGCAGCTTGGTGATGTCGTCCTGCCGGTCGCTGTGGTAGTCGTGGTTGCCCAGCACGGCCACGACCGGCCGGTCCAGGCCGCTGAACTCGTCGGCGACCACCTCGGCCTCCTCCAGCGCGCCGTGCCGGGTCAGGTCGCCCGCCAGCAGCAGCACGTCGGCCAGGTCGCCGAGGTGTTCCAGGGCGGGGCGCAGCAGGCCCCGCGCGTCCTCGCCGAGGTGGACGTCCCCGACCGCCGCCACGCGGATCACCGCAGGTCCTCCCTCCGGGCCGGTTCACGGGTGTCGGCCACCCGCACGTCGTTGTGCACCCGCAGGCCGGGCGCGACCTCGTGCAGCACGTTCTCCAGCTCGGCGCGCCGCTCGTCGCAGGTCACCTCCCCGGACAGGTGCACGTCGTCGCCGCGGACGTTGACCCGGACGCCCATCTCGGCCGTCCGGGGGTCCTCGGCCAGCGCGCGGCGCAGGTGGGCCGCGCGGTATTGGGGTGTCTCGTGCTCGGTTGTCATCACGCGGTTCCTTCGAGCTCGACGACGTCCAGCGAGTCCAGCAACGTCAGGAACGCCTTCGCGTAGGGAGACTCGCCGGTCTCCTTCGCCACCCGCTCCCAGTCCACCTGTTCCCGCAGGTCGCGCGCGATGTGCAGGAGCGGGGCGAAATCGCAGCGGTGCGCGTCGAGGACGAGCAGCTTGTCGATCATGATGTCGGTGCCGTTCAGGACCGGCGCCATGGTCGGGCCGACCCGCATCACGTCGGAGCGGCTCAGCGTCTCGTCGGTGACGGCGCGGTAGTTGGGCCGGAAGATCAGGTCGACCAGCACGTCGCCGTCCCAGACCTTGCTGAGCCAGTCCTCCGGCGGGTCCTCCGGCCGCATGCCCTCCGCGACCAGGGCCGCGCGCGCGGCGGGCACGTCCTCCTCCTTGAGGAAGACGTCGACGTCGTGGTCGGACGGTGGCCCGCCCCTGGCGTAGACCGCGCAGCCGCCGGACACCGTGAACGGGATCTCCCGAGCCGTCAGCGTGGTGACCACCTTGGTCAGCGTGCGCAGCAACGACTGCTCGTCCATGCCCGGCCGGGTACCCGTGCCCGGCCGGGGCAAACGACGGGGGTTTCGCGCCCCGGCCTCGGGGTATGTCCCGTCCCGTCCGCAAGGGTTGGGAGCGCGATGCGCCGCAGTACCGAGCTGAGGCTGCCCAGGACACTGGACGCGGCGCGGCGGGCACGCCGCTTCACCACCGAGGTGTGTGCGAAGTGGCGGGTGCCCGGCCTGGCGCCGGACGCGATCGTGATCGTCACGGAGCTGGTGGAGAACACGCTGCGGCACACCCGCGCGGCGCCCCGGCTCGGCCTGAAGCTGCACCGAGACCACCTGAAGGGGGACCAGCTGACGGTCAGTGTCACCGACGACGACCCGAACGAGGCGGTCATCCGGGAAAGCGGTCACCCGCCCGGACTGGGGCTGCTGCTGGTCGCGCAGACCTCCGAGCAGTGGGGGTGCGACCGGGAGCCCGCCGGCGGCAAGACGGTGTGGGCGACCGTGCGGTGAGCGGCGGACCCGGCGGTGCGGGACCACCGCTGTCCCGCACCGCCGGTTGCACCCACCACGACGACCCAGGCGGCGGCCGGGGACGGCTCGCCGTCGTGCCGACCAGCACCGGATACCCGCGGCGAAACATCGCTAACCGGATGACCCGGGTTGCCAACGCGGCTTGCTGGTCCGTACCGTCGGTGGGGAGCGGTTGAGTGACCAGCCGTGCCGGGGAACGACACACCCGGCCCTTGGGCTTTCGAATTTCGACTCTTCGAACACTTGGACGCGTGTGTGGCTTTCCCCGCTGTGCTCACCACAACCCGGGGAGACTCCCGTGTACGAAGCTCACGAACTCCGCATAGACCTCACCGACCGCGCCGACGGCATCCGGCTGGCCCGCCTCACCGGTGAACTCGACCTCGCCGCGGCGCCCGCGCTGCGCGACTTCCTGACCCGCTGCGTGGACGACGGCCGCACGTTCATCATCGACCTCGAATCGATCGCCTTCCTCGGCTCGGCCGGCCTGCAGGCCCTGGTCGACGCCGACGAGGCCGCCGCCCGGCGCTCCGTGCGGTGGGCACTGGCCGGCAGCCACCGGGTGGTCGTCCGCCCGCTGCAGGTCACCGGCCTGCACGAGCAGCTGCCGCTCTTCCCCAGCGTCACCGTGGCCGCCCGCCACCTCACGCAGGGCGCACCCGTCGCGCACTGACCGTCACTCCCCGGCCGGGTGCCCGAGCCGCAGGCAGCGCAGCCCGCTCCCCCGCAGCGCCGCGGGATCGAGCACCCCCCGGGTGTCCACCACGACGTCGCCCTCGGCGACGGCCGCCAGCTGGCTCCAGTCGAGCCCGCCGAACTCCGGCCACTCGGTCAGCACCACCAGCACCCTGGCGCCCTTGGCGGCCAGGACCGGGTCGTCCACGCGCTGGACGGGCCCGGCCTGGTCGCCGCCGGTCACGCCCGGGTCGTAGCCGGTCAGCACGGCGCCCGCCGCGGCGAGCCGGGTGGCGACGGCCAGCGCGGGCGAGTCCCGCAGGTCGTGCGTGCCCGCCTTGAACGTCAGCCCGAACAGCCCGATCCGCACCCCGTCCAGCCGCCCGCCGGCGGCCTGGAGGATCCGCGCGACCACGTGGTCGTGCTGCCGGTCGTTCGCCTCGATCGCGGACCGCAGGACGGTCAGGTCCACCCCGGCCGCGGCGCCGGTCGCCACCAGTGCCCTGGTGTCCTTGGGCAGGCACGACCCGCCCCACCCGGGGCCGGGGTGCAGGAAGTGCGGCCCGATCCGCTCGTCCAGGCTCATCGTGCGGGTGACGGCGTCGATGTCGGCGCCGGTGCGCTCGCACAGCCGGGCCAGCAGGTTCACGTACGACAGCTTCAGGGCCAGGAACGCGTTGCTCGCGTACTTGCCCAGTTCGGCGCTGGCGTGGTCGGTCCGCACCACCGGCGCGCCCAGGTCCGCGTAGAGCGCCGCGACCCGCGCCACCGCGGATTCCTCGCCGCCGAGCACGATCCGGTCCGGGTGGCGGAAGTCGTGCACCGCGTGGCCTTCGCGCAGGAACTCCGGGTTGCTCACCACCGGGATCCCGGCGGTCTCCGCGATGCGGGCGCAGGTGCCGACCGGCACGGTCGACTTGACCACCAGCACGGTGTCGGGGCCCGGGTGGAGCGCCGCGAGGACGGCCTCGACCGCGCCGAGATCCGCCGCGCCGTCCGGCCCCGCCGGGGTGGGCACGCAGGCGAACACGAACTCCCGTCCGTCGAGCGCGCCGGGGTCCGCGGTGAACCGCAGCCGCCCGGCGGCCAGCCCGTCCCGCACGAGCGGGGCCAGGTCCGGCTCGCCCAGCGCAACCTCGCCGCGGGACAGCTGATCCACTTTGGACTGATCGACCTCGGCGCACGTCACGTCGTGGCCGAGCCCGGCGAGGCAGGCTGCGGTCGTCAGGCCGACGTAGCCGGCCCCGGCGACCCCGACGGCCGCCACGTCACACCTCCGCCACCGGCCGCAGCACCTTCCGGCCCGCGGCGACGACCTCGTCGACGGTGATGCGCAGCAGCCCGGCGGCCGGGGTGTCGGCGAACGGGTCGCCCTCCTCCCCCGCCCACAGCACGACGTGCCGGTCCTCGGTGCCCGGCGGCGGCCCCCACCGCCACGGCGGGGTCGGGCCGAACAGCAGCACCGACGGGGTGCCGTAGGCGGTGGCCAGGTGGCCGACGCCGGTGTCGCCGCTGATCACCAGCCGCGCCCCGGCCACGAGGGCGGCCAGCTCGGTCAGACCGGTGCGCCCGGCCAGCACCGCGTCCCCGCCGAGGCCGGCGGCGGCCGCGAGGTCTCCCGCGAGGTCCCGTTCCGCGGCGCTACCGGTCACCACGACGCGGTGACCAGCGCGGGAGAACTCGCGTGCCACCTCGGCGAAGCGCCGGGGCGGCCAGCGCCGCGACCCGAACGCCGCGCCGGGGTGCACGACGACCGCGCCCGCCGCCGGGCTCGGCACCCCGGGCCGGGCCAGTCCGAGGTCGTGCCGGTCGGCCGCGATGCCGTGGAACGCGAGCATCCGGCACCAGCGCAGCACCTCGTGCTGGTCCTCGTGCCAGTCCGGGCCGTCCAGATCCGGGAAGTCCGGGTGCCGGTGGGCCAGCAGCCGGTCCGGCCGCGTGGCCAGCAGGTCCGTCACGCTCTCCGGGCCGCTGCCGTGCAGGTTGACCGCCAGGGCGGGCGGCGCGCCGGTCCAGCGCAGCGCGCCGAGGCCGGTCGTGGGCAGCACCCGGTCGACCGCGCCGGTGAGCGCGGCCAGCTCGTCCAGCGCCGCGGGCGCGGCGAGGGTGATCCGCGCGTCCGGGAACGCGGCCCGCAGGCCGCGCAGCGCCGGGACGGCGACCAGGAGGTCGCCCACCCCGAGCGCCCGCAGCACCAGGACGTCGCCGGTCACGGCCAGGAGCCCTCCTCCGAGTGCGCCACGACCAGCTCGCGCACCTCGCAGCCGGCCGGCTGGGACAGCGCGAACAGCACGGTCTGCGCCACGTTCTCCGGGGCGTTCAGCTTCGCGTCCGCGGGCGGCTTGTACTGCTCGTCGCGGGAGTCGAAGAACGCGGTGTGCATGCCGCCGGGCACCAGCATGGTGACGCCGATGCGGCCGGCGGTCTCCGCGGCCAGGGCGCGGGTGAAGCCGACGACGCCCCACTTCGACGCGCAGTAGGCGGTGGCGTCGCTGACCGCCTTGATGCCCAGGGTGGACGCCACGGTGACGACCTTGCCGCGCGAGCGCTCCAGGTACGGCAGCGCGGCGCGCACCACGGCGGCGGTGCCGAACAGGTTGACCTTGACGACGCGCTCCCAGTCCTCTGTGGACACGTCGGTCAGCTTGCCCGGGAAGTCGATGCCCGCGGCGGTGAACACCGCGTCCAGCCCGCCGGCCTGCTCGGCCAGCTCCGCGACGGCCCGCTCGGTCTCGGCGGTGTCGGTGAGGTCGACCGGCACGTAGGGCACCCCGGCGACCGGGGGCTTGCGGTCGAGCACCAGCGGGGTCCCGCCGGCGTCCGCGACCGCCTTGACGGTCGCCGCGCCCAGCCCGGACGCGCCCCCGGTGATCAGTACCTTGCCTGGCGATGCAGCCATGTCTCCCCTTCTATCCGTTGGACACGGTCTCGATGAGCCGCGTGGTGGAGTAGCCCTCGACGGTCGGCACGAGCACGACCTTGCCGCCGTTCTCACGGATCACCTCGGCCTCGGGCAGGTCGGCGCCCTCGTAGTCGCCGCCCTTGACCCAGACGTCGGGCCGCAGCGTGCGCAGCACCTCGACCGGGGAGGACTCCTCGAACACCACGACGGCGTCGACGGACTCCAGCGCGCTGAGCACGCGCACCCGGTCGGCGGCGGTCACGACCGGGCGGCCCGGTCCCTTCAGCCTGCGCACCGACTCGTCGGAGTTGACGCACACGATCAGCGCGTCGCCCAGCTCGCGGGCGCGCCGCAGCAGGGTCACGTGACCGGGGTGCAGGATGTCGAAGCACCCGCCGGTGGCGACGACCCGGCCGCCACGGCGCCGGACCCGCTCGGCCAGCTCGAAGCCGGTCAGTCCCTCGGGCGGGCGGATCGGTTCGGCGGGCTCGGACAACGCGGTGGCCGCGCCCGCGGCGACGAACCGGGCCGCCGACTCGACCGCGGAAGCCACGGCGTTCGGCAGCGCGGCGCCCTCGAACAGGGCCGCGGTGACGGCGCTGGCGAACCGGTCGCCCGCGCCGCAGGTGTCCGGCCGGACGCTCGCCGGGACGCGGGCGGCGTTGGGCACCGGGATGGTCCGCGTGCCGGTGCCGTCGGCGAGGACGGCGCCCTTGGAGCCGACGGTCACCGCGACCGCCTCGGCCGCCCACTCGGCCCGCAGCCGCTCGGCCAGCTCCTCCGGTGTGCCGGGCTCGCCGGCGAACTTGGCGGCCTCGCTGTCGTTCGGGGTGACCAGCGCGGCGCCGGGCACCGGCGGGCCGCCGCGCGGGTGCGGGTCCCACACGACCGGCGCGTCGGTCGCGGCCAGCAGCTCCCGGATCCGCGGGTGGCTCGCCACGCCGCGCCCGTAGTCGGCGACGAGGATCGCGGACGCCTCGCGCAGCACGGCCACCGTGCGCTCGTCCAGCGGCTCGTGCGCGGCGCGCCCGTCGCCGTGGTCCAGCCGGACGACCGACTGCCCGGCCGCGCGGATGCGGGTCTTGCGGACGGTTTCGCCCTCCAGCGGCAGCGCGCACAGCTCGACCTCGCCGGCGAGCAGCCGGGCCAGCCGCGCCCCGCCCTCGTCCGCGCCGAGCGCCGTGACCAGCACGACGTCCGCCGCGGACCGGGCGGCCAGGCGGGCGGCGAGGCCGGCGCCGCCGGGACGGTGCCATTCGCGGCCGACGTCGACGACCGGCACCGGCGCCTCCGGGCACAGCCGGTCGGCGTTGCCGTCCACGTCGATGTCGAGCAGCGTGTCGCCGACCACCACCAGCGGGCCGGTCACGAGGGCACTCCCAGCGCCTCGTCCAGCGCGGCGCACAGGCCGTGGATCACCGCGAGGTGCGCCTCCTGCACGGTGCCGGTGCTCGGCGCGTCGATCATCACCGCGTCGTCGCTGACCGAGGACAGCGCGTTCGGGCCGGGGCCGGTCAGCGCCCACGTCGTCATGCCCAGTTCGTGCGCCGTCTTCGCCGCGGCGCACACGTTCTGGCTGCGGCCGCTGGTGGACAGCGCCACCAGCACGTCGCCGGGGCGGCCGTGCGCGCGCACCTGCCGCGCGAACACCTCCTGGTCGCCGTAGTCGTTCACGATCGCCGTCGCCGCCGAGGTGTCGGCGTGCAGGGCGATCGCCGACAGCGGCTGCCGGTCGTTGACGAACCGGCCGACGAGCTCGCCGGTCAGGTGCTGGGCCTCGGCGGCGCTGCCGCCGTTGCCGCAGGCGAGCAGCCGTCCGCCGGCCCCGAGCACCTCGGCGAGGTGACGACCCCACGCCTCGATCCTCGGCGCCAGCGCGGTCAGGTCCCGCATGGTCGCGGCCAACGCCGCGAACCGCTCTTCGATCACGCTGCACCTCCTAGTTTCTCCACGGCCCGCAGGACTTCCTCGGGCGGAACCCGGTCCAGGCACGGGTGGCCGGGCACCGGACAGGTCCGGGCCCGGGTGTCACGGCAGGGGGCGTCCTGATCGCCGAGCAGGACGAGCGGCACCCCGTAGGGCGCCCACCGCGCGGCAGGCACCACCGGCGCGAACAGCGACACCACAGGGGTGCCGACGGCCGCGGCGAGGTGCGCGGGCCCGGTGTTCGGGGCGACGGTCACGCGCGCCCCGGCGAGCACGGCCGCGAGGCCGTGCAGGTCGGTCTTCCCCGCCAGGTCCAGGCCGTGGTCACCGGCGACCCGGGCGGTCAGGTCCCGTTCGGACGGGGCGCCGGTGACGACGACCCGGTACCCGGATTCGGCGAGCAGCCGGACGACCTCCGCGTTGTGCTCGGCGGGGTACTGCCGGGCGGGCACCGACGCCGCCGGGTGCACCACGACGTAGCCGGGTTCGCCGACCAGGCCGGACACGTCCGGCAGGGGCTCGCGCACGGCCAGCCGCCCGTCGTCGCCGGGCGGCAGCTCGAACCCGGCGGCCCGCGCCAGCGACAGGGCGCGTTCGGCCTCCGGCGGGTCGCCCTCGACGCGGTGCCGCAGGTCCAGCAGGGATCCCGGGTAGTCCTCGCAGATGGCGCCGATCCACGGCACCCCGCACTCGCGCAGGACCAGCGCGAGCGGCAGCGGCGACTGGTGGAACGACGTGACGATCAGCGCCGCATCCGGTTGCGCCGCGCGGATGTGCGCGCGCAGTTCGGCCAGGTGGGCGGGCGTCGCCGCGGGCGGCCGCGGGTCGATCCACGGCGCGCACCACTCGACCACCTCGTCGACGCCGGGCAGCAGTTCGGCGGCCGCGCGCCCGTGCGGCCCGGCCAGGAACGTGACCGTGTCGGCCTCCGCCGCGACGGCGCGCACCAGCGGCCCGGACAGCAGGACGTCGCCCGCGTTGTCCAGCCGCGCCACCAGAACCCGTGACCTCACCACTTCCGGTCCCCCATCACCAGCCCGACCGCCTCGGCCAGGTCACCCGCCACCAGCGCGTCCCGCCGCGCGGCTTCGATCTCCGCGGCCCGCGTGCGCGGGGTCGGCACCAGGACAGCCCGCGCGCCCGCGGCGCGGGCGGCCTCGATGTCGGCGCCGATGTCCCCGATGACCACGCAGTCCTCGGGCCGCACCCCCAGTGCCAGCGCGGCGCGTGTCACCAGGCCGGGCTTGGGCTTGCGGCAGCAGCAGCCGTCGCCGTCGGCGTGCACGCACACCTGCCAGGTGCCGAACGGCCCGAGCAGCTCCTCGACGCGGGCGTTCACCGCGGCCAGCTCGTCCGGGGTGATCAGCCCGCGGGCCACGCCGGACTGGTTGCTCACCACGCCCACCGGGACGCCGGCGGCGCGCAGGCGGCGCAGCACGTCCTCGGCGCCCGGCACGGGGCGCACCTTGTCCGGGTCGTTGTTGTAGGGCTCGTCGTGGATGAGGGTGTCGTCGCGGTCGAACAGGATCGCCTTGGCGACCGGGCGCGGGCGGCGGACGCGCACCTCGCCGGCGAGCCGGTGGGCCACCGCGACGGGCGGGATCAGCACGCTCGTGACAGTCATCTTCGCCAGCTCGTCCGCCGTCTTCGGCCCGGGCAGGATGCGGCGCAGCGCGAACTCCGCGGTGAGACCGAGCCACGCGATGCCCGCGAAGGCGGCCGGGGTGTTGCGGCGGGCGGCGGCGAACGCGAGCGCGGCCGCGCCGCTGAGGGTGGTGAGCGCGTGGCGGCCGAGACGGCCGGGACCGGCCGCGGACAGTTCCCTCCACTGTGGACCGAATTTGCGGCGCATCAGCGCGTTGTCGGCGTTGCCCCGCTGCGCGCGCACGCTGGCGAAGAAATCGCCGTGCCGCGCGGGATGCAGGGTCCGGCGGGTGCCGTGCTCCAGCCGCCACCCGGCCTGCCGGACGCGCAGCGCGAGGTCGGCGTCCTCGCGGAAGGCTCGCGGGAACCGCTCGTCGAAACCGCCCACGGCGGCGAGAACCGCGCGCCGGTAGGCCATGTCCGCGGTGATCCACTCCGCGGTGGCGAGCCCGGCGGTGTCCCGTTCCAGATCGGTGGGGCGGCGGCCGCCGGTCGGGCCGGGCACCACGATCCGGCCCTGCGAGGCCGCCACGTCGGGAGCCAGCGACTCCAGGTCGGTCACCAGCCGGGACGGCCAGTCGGCGGTGGTGCGGACGTCGTCGTCGAGGAACGCGATCCACTCGGTGTCGGCGGCGCGCCAGCCCACGTTGCGCGCCGCGGCCGGGCCGCGGCCGCCGGAGCGCAGCACGCGCACCTTCAGGTTCGTGTCGGGCAGCGGCAGGTCGCCGGGTTCGGGGCGGTCGTCGACGACGATGACCTCCGCCGGTCCCGGCCCGATGCCGTGGCCGAGCGCGGACAGCAGAGCCCGGAGGCTGTCCCGGCCGGTCGTCGGGACAACCACGGTGTAGGCCGTCATGCCGGCCTCCGCACCACGAACGAGCCGATGGCGAGCAGGTCGATGGGGCTGGAGCCGAAGCACTCCAGCGCGTCGCGGGGCGAGTCGACCATCGGGCGGCCCGCGGTGTTCAGGCTGGTGTTGACGACGACGGGAATGCCCGTGCGGGCGGCGAATTCGTCGAGCATCCGCGCGACCAGCGGCTCGTCGGCCGGGTCCACCGTCTGGATCCGCGCGGTACCGTCCACATGGGTCACCGCCGGGATGCCCCTCCACTCCGGACGGACGTCGTGCACGAACAGCATGTGCGGACTGGGCACCGGGCCGCGCTCGAACAGCTCCCGCGCCCGGCCGGCGAGGACCATGGGCGCGACCGGGCGGAACTGCTCGCGGCCCTTGACGTCGTTGAGGCGTTCCAGGTTGCGCCGGTGGCCGGGGTGCGCGAGCAGCGAGCGGTGGCCCAGCGCACGCGGGCCGAACTCGGCGCGGCCCTGGAACCAGGCCACGATCTCGTCGTCGGCGAGCGCCTGCGCCACGGTGGCGGCGAGGTCGTCCGGCCGGTCGTAGGGCAGCCGGGCGACCTCGAGCGCCTGCTGGATCTCCGCGTCGGTGAAGCCCCGGCCGAGGTCGGCGCCCGGCATCGGCGCGGCCGGTTCGCCCAGTTCCGCGGCGAGGTGCAGGGCGGCGCCCAGAGCGGTGCCCGCGTCGCCCGCGGCGGGCTGCACCCAGATCTCGTCGAACGGGCCTTCGGCGAGCAGCCGGGTGTTGGCCACGCAGTTCAGCGCGATGCCGCCGGCCATCGTGAGCCTGGACTGCCCGGTCTGGGCGTGCAGCCAGCGCAGCAGGTCGAGCAGGACCTCTTCCAGCCGCTGCTGCACGCTGGCCGCGAGGTCGGCGTGCTCGGGCCGGAAGTCCGCGCCGGGTTCACGGCGCGGCGCGAACCGGGTCAGATCCACCGGCGCGGCAAGGAAACCGCCGTCCGGCAACGCGGCGAGCACCTCGGACAGCTCGTCGCGGAACCGCGGTTTCCCGTACGAGGCAAGGGCCATCACCTTGTACTCGTCGCTGGAGCGGGCGAACCCGAGGTGCTCGGTGAGGTCCTCGTAACGCAGGCCGAGCGAGTGCGGCAGCCGTTGCGCGGCCAGCTCGACCAGCTTGCCGTCGCGGTACTCGCCGGCCAGGTAGGACGTCGCCTCGCCGCGGCCGTCCGCGACCAGGACGGCCGCGTCGCCGAACGGCGCGGCCAGCCCGCTGGACGCGGCGTGCGCGACGTGGTGGCGGACGAACCGCACCTTCGCCGGGTCGAGGCCGGGCAGCGCGGTCTTCAGGAAGTTCGGGGCGCGGCGCGCGTACGTGGTGCGCAGCTCCTCCCAGCCCGGGTCGACGCCGTCGAGGTCGTGGTCGACCAGGGCCGGGTCGTAGGAGTAGCCGACGGCGTCCAGGTCCGCGGGCTCCAGGCCGGCCTGGGCCAGGCACCAGCGGGCGGCCTGCTCGGGGAGTTCCCAGGTGGCGAACGGGACCGGGCGCTTGCCGTGCTTGCGGCGGCTGAACCGCTCCTCCTCGGCGGCGGCGACCACCCGGCCGTCCACCACGAGGGCGGCGGCCGGATCGTGGAACACCGCGTTGATCCCGAGGATCCGCAAGCTCGTTACCTCCACATCCGGTTACCACTGCTACTTAGCGCTACCCCTGCTACTCCTCGTCTAAACGAGACTGAGGTGGGTGGCGAACCACTCCAGGGTCCGGCGCAGGCCCTCGTGCAGCTCCACCCTCGGCTGCCAGCCCAATTCCCGTTGCGCCACCGCGATATCGGGGCAGCGTCGTTGCGGATCGTCCACCGGGGCCGGGATGCCGCGCACCGGCACGCTGGTGCCTGCCAGCCGCTGGATTTCCCCGACCAGGTCGCGAATGCGGAGTTCGTGCGGGTTGCCGAGGTTGACCGGTCCCGGGAAATCGCTGTCCGCCAGCGCCAGCAGGCCGTCGACGGTGTCGTCCACATAGCACAGGGAGCGGGTCTGGGCGCCCTCGCCGGCGATGGTGACCGGCTCGCCGGTGAGGACCTGCTTGATGAACGTCGGGATCGCGCGGCCGTCGTCGGCGCGCATGCGGGGGCCGTAGGTGTTGAAGATGCGGGCGATGCCGGTGTTCACACCACGGGCGCGGCGGTAGGCCGCGGTGAGCGCTTCGGCGTAGCGTTTGGCCTCGTCGTACACGCTGCGCGGGCCGACCGGGTTCACGTTGCCCCAGTAGGTTTCGCGCTGCGGGTGTTCGCGCGGGTCGCCGTAGACCTCGCTGGTCGAGGCCAGCACGAACCGGGCGCCGTTGGCCTGCGCGAGGTCCAGCGCGTGGTTGGTGCCCGCCGCGCCGGCCTGCAGCGTCTCCACCGGCAGGCGCTCGTAGTCGCGTGGCGAGGCGGGGCTGGCCAGGTGCAGCACCAGGTCGACGTGGCCGGTGATGTCCAGTCCACGGGCGACGTCGGCCTCGACGAAGCGGAAGTCGCCGCGCAGGTGCGCGATGTTGTCCGCGCGACCGGTGGACAGGTTGTCCACGCAGGTGACGCTCATGCCGCGGGCGAGCAGGCGGTCGCAGAGGTGGGAGCCGACGAAGCCCGCTCCACCCGTGACGACCGCATGCCCTGGCACGCACTCCTCCTACCCGGCGGAGTCACTTCGAAACGCTACGGAGGTACTTCTCCTACGCCAGGGCTAACAGGGCGAGTGCCGCGGCGGCTCCGCAGACACCCAGAGTCTGCTTGCGGCTGAGGCGTTCACCCAGGAAGAGCAGTGCGAGCACCACGGGGATGGCCGGGTAGAGGGCGGCCAGGACGGTCGCGACGGCGAGCAGCTGCTGGTGGGTGGCGACCCAGTAGAGCACGATCGCGACGCTGCCGAGCGCGCCCGCGGCGGCGGCCGGCCAGGCGAGGCGGGGCCGCAGCGCGAGCGGGGTGCGCGTGCCGAGCACGAGGGGCAGGATGACGGCCACGGACGCGGCGCGGCTGACGACGATCGGCCAGAGCCCGGCGTCCAGCGGCACGGGTTTCATGGCGAGGAACTGGATCGCGAAGCCGGCCCCCGCGACGAGCGCGTCCCGGATGCCCGGCCCGGCGGGACGTCCGCCGCCGGAGACGAGCCAGATGGCGGGCAGGGCGAGCACGATGCCGGCGATCGCCGCGGGCGAGGGCCGTTCCCCGAGGAAGGCCAGCCCGGCGACGACGGGCAGCGCGACGGCCCCGACGTCGCTGACGGGCACCACGACGCTCAGCGCGTCCCGGCTCATGGCCCGGTAGAGGAACCCGACGCCGATCCCCGTGCCGGCGCCGGAGAGCGCGCCCCACCAGATGCCGTGGCTCGTGGGAGCCGACCAGATCAGGGCGACGAGCAGGGTGACGAGGGTGCCGCCGAGCTGCGCGTAGAGGGAAACGGTCAGCCCAGGCGCCCGGCGCGCGACGACGCCGTTGACGAAGTGGGTGACGCCGAAGCAGCCCGCCGACGCGAGGGCGAGCAGCTCCCCGGTCATCGGCGACCTCCAATGCCGGCCAGCCCGCCCGCGACGGCAGCAGACGCGGCGGCCAGGCGCATCGCCCCGCCGACGGGCTGCCCAGAACGCGACTCCGCGGCGCCGGCTCCCGCAGGAGCCACCCCACACCGGGGGCACCTCGCGCCACGGCGCCGCGCAGCGGCCACCGCCCGCCCCGGACCAGGGCTTTGCTCACCGGTCATCAGCGGCCTCCCGCGTGCGGCAGCGCCCGCCCCACCGCGCCGCCCCGCCGGCCAGCCCACCCGCGACGGCAGACCACCCAAAAGCCGCGACGGCTCCCGCGCAAACCACCAGGCACCGGGAACACGCGCAGCGGCGCCGCACCACCGATCGCCCCCGATCAGGGCTTTGCTCATCGGACATCGGCAGCCTTCCGCGCGCGGCAGCGCCCGCCCCACCGCGCCGCCCCGCCTCCGCTGCCTGGCAGCGGCCTCCCGCACCTGGCAGACGGTTCTCGGGTCCACTGCCCCGCGCAGGCCGAGCGTCCCACCCCTGCTCAACCCTCATCAGCAGCCTCCCGCGCCCGGCAGGCCGCCCCCACCGGGCAGACCTCTCCCTCCGCCACGCACGCCTCGCGGTCGCACAGCCGGCACAGGCGGTCGGCCTCCGGGAGTTGCTCGTACGCCGCCGTGAGCAGCTTCCCCGCCAGCTCCGCGAACACCTCCCGCTCCCGCTCGTCGAGCGCCGCCGTCAACGAGCCGAGCCGCCCGCCGCGGCGGCCGAGGATCCGCCCCGCGGTCTCGGCGCCGGCCGGGGTCAGGTGCACGGCGACCGCCCGCGCGAGGGTGGGCCGCCGCTCGACCAGGCCCCGCCGCTCCAGCGCGTCCACCATCCGCGCGGCGGCCGGCTGGCTCAGGCCGACCCGCCGCCCCAGCTCGGTCACCGACAGCCCGGGCGCGGTGGACAGCACCACCAGCGCGGCCGATCCGCTCACGCTCGTGCCCGCGGCGGCCGTCGCGTCCGTCAGGGCGAGGTCGTTGACCGTCAGCGCGAGAGCGCCGAGCAGGTTCGCCAGCCTTTCGTCATGCATGACTCATGCATAGGTCATCGGAGTGGGATCCGCAAGTCGGCGGGGTGAACGCGAATAACCCGCCCGCCCGGGGGAAGCCCCCCGTCTGCACGCACGACCCAATTGCAACTTTCCTTCGTTTCCAAGGGAGATCTCTGTGTTCCGACACACGAAACTGCTGCAGTTCGAGGCGAAGCCGGAGCGTCCGGACCCGTACTACGCGCGCAAGCTGCAGGAGCTCATCGGCGGGGCCTACGGCGAGATGACCGTGACCATGCAGTACCTGTTCCAGGGCTGGAACTGCCGCATCGAGGGCAAGTACAAAGACCTGATCATGGACACCGCGACCGAGGAGATCGGTCACGTGGAAATGCTGGCCACCATGGTCGCCCGCCTGCTGGAGGGCGCGCCGGCCACCGCGACCGCGGAAGCCGCCAAGGACCCGGTGATGGCCGCCGTGCTGGGCGGGATGGACCCGCAGCAAGCCATCGTCTCCGGCGGCGGCGCCGTCCCCGCCGACTCCAACGGCACCCCGTGGAACGGCAAGTACATCGTCGCCTCCGGAAACCTGCTGGCGGATTTCCGGGCCAACGCGGCGGCCGAGGCGCAGGGCCGGCTGCAGACCGCCCGGTTGTACAACATGACCGACGACCCGGGCGTGAAGGAGATGCTGAAGTTCAACCTGGCCCGGGACACCGTGCACCAGAAGCAGTGGCTGCGCGCCATCGAAGAACTCCAGGCCGACGGCCTGGAAACCGACATCGCCCCCGGTGCCTTGCTCGACGAAGAGGACCAGACGCACAACAACACCATCTGGCACCTCTCCGACGGCCCCGACGGCAACAAGGGCGCCTGGTCCACCGGTGAAGACCGCATCGAGTACCTGATGGACCCCAAGCCCCTCGGCGGTCCCGGCAGCGCACCCAAGCCCGACCCCGAGCTCTACGCCACCTACTCGCCCACGCAGGACGCGATGGGCACGGTCAAGGGCAAGGCCCAGTCCGCGGTCAACAAGCTGACCTGACGGAACAAGCCCCCTCGGGACCACGATCCCGAGGGGGCTTCCCGTTCGTCCTCGTCAGACCGGGCTCGCCGCGGCGTCGGCGGGCACGACCGCACCGGCGGGAGCCTTGTCCCCCAGCGCCTTCTCGTAGACCCGCAGGACGTCGATCGCGATGCGGTCCCACGAGTACCGCGACCGGGCGCGGTCGCAGCCCGCGATCCCGTACGCCTCGCGCTGCGCGGGGTCGCCGAGCAGGCGGCGCAGCGTCGCGGCCAGCGCTTCCGGGCGCTTGGGCGGCACCAGTTCCCCGGTCACGCCGTCCACCACGGTGTCGATCAGGCCGCCGACCGCCGCCGCGACCACCGGGACACCGCAGGCCATGGCCTCCAGCGGCACGATGCCGAACGGCTCGTACCACGGCGTGCACACGACCAGGTCCGCCGAGCGCAGCAGCGACGGCATCTCGCCCCGCGTCACCTGGCCCAGCAGCCGCACGCGGTCGGCCACGCCGAGCCGCTCGGCCAGCTCCACCAGGCGCTTGGCCTCCGGATCGTCGGCGAGCCGCCCCTGCTCGGGGCCGCCCGCGATGACCAGTTCGGCGCCGGGCACGGCGGGCAGCGCGGCGATCGCCGTCGCGAACCCCTTGCGCGGCACCAGCCGCCCGACGCTGACGATCCGGTGCAGGTTCCCGCGCGGCGCGACCGGCCCGTCCGGGGTGAACCGCTCGAGGTCGACCCCGCACGGCGCGACCGACATGCGCGAGCGCGGCAGCCCCATCCGGGCCAGCTCGAACACCTCGTCCGAGCAGGTGGCGGCGACGCGCGCGGCGTTCTTGCCGATCAGCCGCTCCAGCTGCACCCGCTCCGGCGGGCTGGTGTCCGCCTTGCCCTGGTAGCGCTTCTTCACCACGCCCAGCGCGTGGAAGGTCTGGACCACCGGCACGTCGGTGCCGCGCGTGGCGAGCAGCGACGCCAGGCCGGACATCCAGAAGTGCGCGTGCACCACGTCCGGGGTGTCCCGCTGCCACGCCTTGGCCAGGTAGCGGCCGAACTCGGTCATGTGCGGCAACAGGTCGTCCTTGGGCAGGTACTCCGCCGGGCCCGCCGGCACGTGCACCACCCGGTAGCCCGCTGGCGCCCGGACCTCCTCCGGCTGCGCCCGGTCGTCGCGCCGGGTGTAGACGGTGACGTCGTGGCCCTGTCGGCACAGCGCGGCGGACAGTTCCGCCACGTGCAGGTTCTGCCCGCCCGCGTCCACCTCGCCCAGAACGGCCAGGGGGTTGGCG
Organism: Amycolatopsis sp. NPDC006125; assembly: GCF_040614195.1. NCBI lineage: Bacteria > Bacillati > Actinomycetota > Actinomycetes > Pseudonocardiales > Pseudonocardiaceae > Amycolatopsis > Amycolatopsis sp. NPDC006125. The sequence continues at coordinate 26,033 of NZ_JBEXTZ010000067.1, read as the reverse complement.
TGCTCCGACACCATCGAGATCTTCATGCGCTACCTCCACTCGTCACCCGGCCGAGCTGGACGTCCCAGTTGCGCAGGAAGGCGTCCAGGCCGTAGCTGGCCAGCGCGTGCTCGCGCGCTTGCTTGCCCATCCGGTGCGCCAGTTCCGGATCCGCCATCAGCTCGGCGGCCGCGCGCACCAGTTCGTTCACATCCGCCGAGACGAAACCCGCCTCCGGCGGCACCGCGCGGGACGCCTCGGTGCCGGCCACCGCCACCACCGGCATCCCCAGGTGCATCGCCTCGATCAGCGACAGGCCCAGCGACGTCCAGCGCGGGGTGTGCAGGTACAACCGGCACCGCGCCAGCCCCGCGTGCAGGGCGTCCTGCCCGAGGTCGCCCCGCGTGCGCAGGCGCTCCCCCAGGCCGAAGTGGTCGTCGAGCTTCTCCACGCCGATGCCCCAGACGTCCAGCGGGGCGACCTCGGCGAAGGCGGGCAGCAGGTCGGTGCCGACCGCGCGGCCGCGGCGCACCGGCTCGTTCATGACGAGGCCGATCGAGGCCTCCTCGCCGGTGTACAGCTCGCCCGGGTCGACCACCCCGTGCTCGATGACCGTGGCAGGCGCCCGGCCGGAGTCCCAGATCAGGTTGTTGAAGTGGGTGACGTGCACCAGCGGGATCTCGTCCTGATCGGCCAGCGGGTGCCGCGTGCGCGGCACGTCGCCGGTCGGGGTGTTGTGCTCGACGAACACCGCGGGGACGTCCCGGCCGGGCCGCCGCCCCGTCCATCGCTCGGTCAGCTCGATCTCGTCCGGGCGCTGGAGGACGACCACGTCGATGTCGGCGTTCCGCAGCTCGGCCGGACTCACCTCCCGCGCGGACGGCCACGCTCGGTCACAGCGGCCCCGTCCCCAGGGACCGCCCTCCGGTAGCAGCGGAAGGAGGTACTCGTGCCGTCCGCGTACGAAGGAACTGGTCCATGACCCGTGTACGTGCCACAGCAGTATTCGCAGCGGATCGTCCTCTGCCCGTCTCATGGAGGAGTTCTTTCACCCTGGCAGAGGAACTAAACACGCTACGCAGCACTGCTACTCTCCGTGATCGTCACACGCGTTCGGTGGTCCTCGTCCGTGCGGGCAGCAGGAAGATCACCAGTCCCAGCACCGCGACCACCCCGTGCAACGCGTTGTCGGCCCAGTGCGGGTCGAACACCCGACGCACGTCGTCGGGGTTGTCGGTGCCCGCGGACAGCAAACCCCAGATCGTGATGCCCAGCAGGGGGAAGAAGGCCACCAGGCCGAACACCCGTGCGGTGCGTGCTCGGCGCGCGGCGATCAAGCCGAGCAGTCCCAGCGCGGTGCGCACGACGTTGAGCACAGTGCCGGTGTGAAATCCCAGGATTTCCCCCGCGGTGGCGAAGCCCGCGATCCCCAGCGCGAGGAACACCACGCCCACCACCAGTGCGAAACCCTGGGCCAGCGGCGCGCGTTCCGTCGTCTGCTCAACCATCGATGGACCTCCTCGCATCAGTTCCTCTCGGCGCGGGGTTCCCCGGACCGGGCCCCCGCAACCAGGTGTGGCGAACGGCGGGACGGGGTAGTCCGGGCCATGACCAGGTCGGCACGAGACAGCGGGGGGAAGCGGAACGTTGGCTGAGACGCGCCTCGCGGGCACCGTCGAGGACAACGATTCCTCGGAGGACCACACCCCCACTTTCGCCGATCTGGCGGCCGCCGCGCCGGACGATCCGCGCCGGGAACAACTCCGGACCGCGCTGGTCACCCAGTACCTGTCGGTGGCCGAGCACATCGCGCGCCGGTTCAGCGGGCGCGGCGAGGCGTACGAGGACCTGTTGCAGGTCGCGCGCGTCGGGCTGATCAACGCCGTCGACCGGTTCGAGCCGGAACGCGGCACCGACTTCCTGTCCTTCGCCGTGCCGACCATCATGGGCGAGGTCCGGCGGCACTTCCGCGACGCCAGCTGGTCGGTGCGGGTGCCGCGGCGGCTCAAGGAACTCCACCTGCAGATCGGGCAGGCCAGCAGCGAGCTGGGCCAGCGCCTCGGCCGCGCGCCGACGCCGACGGAGATCGCGCGCGAGCTGGACCTCACGCCGGACGAGGTGAGCGAGGGCCTGCAGGCGGGCAACGCCTACTACGCGGTGTCGGTCGACAAACCGGCCGGCGAGGACGACGAGGCCGCGTCGCTGGCCGACACCCTCGGCGAAGAGGACTACGGCATCGAGACGGTCGAGAACCACGAGGCGCTGCAACCGCTGCTGCGTGACCTGGCCCCGCGCGAGCGCACCATCCTGATGCTGCGCTTCTTCGGCAACATGACGCAGACGCAGATCGCCAAGCGCGTCGGCATCTCCCAGATGCACGTGTCGCGGCTGCTCGCGCAGACCCTGCAGCACCTGCGGGAGAAGCTCACCGAAGAGCCCTGACGCGTCGTTTCGCGCCGCCCGGGCACGGGTAGCCGACGGCGATGGACGGCCCGGGCCCGCTCCGTCCGAAGTGGAGCGCCGGGCCCGCACCCGACGGCTGAGGAGCGTGCCCCGAATGACCGGCTTTTTCGCAGGCGGGCCCGGCAGTCCGTTCGACCAGTTCCTGGCGCAGTTCTTCGGCAACGCCGTGCCCAGCAGGCGGCCGAACGCGGTCGACATCACGCGGCTGATGTCCGACCAGGCGCGGGAACTCGTCGCGCACGCCGCCGAGAAGGCTGCCGACCAGGGCCGGGCCGACGTCGACACCGAACAGCTGCTGTGGGCGGCCACGCAGGCGTCGCCGACGCGGCAGCTGCTGGAGAGCGCGGGCGCGAAGCCCGAGGAGATCGCGCGGGAGATCGACCGGCACGGCAGTGGCACCGGCGAGCGCACCACCCCGGCCATGCTCGCGCCGGGCGCGAAGCGCGCGCTGCTGGACGCGCACGGCATCGCCCGCACCCTCGGCTCCAGCTACATCGGGCCGCAGCACCTGCTGCTCGCGCTCGTCGCGAACCCGGACTCCGCGGCCGGCCGCATCCTTGCCCGCGCCGGGGTCACGCCGGAGGCGTTCCAGGGCCCGCCGCAGGGGCAGCCGATGCCGCGCGGCCGTCCCGAGCAGCGGCCGCAGCCACGCACCGACACGCCGACGCTGGACCAGTACGGCCGGGACCTCACCGCCGAGGCGGCCGAGGGCAACATCGACCCGGTCGTCGGGCGCGACGAGGAGATCGAGCAGACCGTCGAGGTGCTGTCCCGGCGCACCAAGAACAACCCGGTCCTGATCGGCGAACCGGGCGTGGGCAAGACGGCGATCGTGGAGGGCCTGGCGCAGCGCATCTGCGACGGCGACGTGCCCGACCTGCTCGCCCGCCGCCGGGTGGTGCGGCTCGACCTGACCGCGATGGTCGCGGGCACCCGCTACCGCGGCGACTTCGAGGAGCGCATGACGAACCTCCTCGACGAGATCCGCCGCCACCGCGACCAGTTGATCGTGTTCATCGACGAGCTGCACACCGTGGTCGGCGCGGGCGCGTCGGAGGGGTCGATGGGCGCGGGCAACATGCTCAAGCCGGCACTGGCCCGCGGTGAGCTGCACATCGTCGGCGCGACCACGCTCGACGAGTACCGGCAGCACATCGAGAACGACCCGGCGCTGGAGCGGCGGTTCCAGCCGATCCTGGTGCCCGAGCCGTCGGTGCCCGACACCGTCGCCATCCTGCACGGCCTGCGCGACCGGTACGAGGCGCACCACCAGGTCCGCTTCACTGACGAAGCGCTGGCGGCGGCCGCGGACCTGTCCGACCGCTACCTGACCGACCGGTTCCTGCCGGACAAGGCGATCGACCTGATCGACCAGGCAGGCGCGCGCGTGCGGCTGCGCTCCGGCCGCCGCCCCAACGACGTGCGCGAGCTGCAGGCCCGGCTGGAGGAGCTGTCCCGGGACAAGGACCAGGCGGTGGCCGAGGAGAACTTCGAGCGCGCCTCGGCCCTGCGCGACGAGATCGCCGGCCTGCGCGAGCAGCTGCGCACCGCCGACAGCGACGGGCGGCCCAGCGGCGTGCAGGAGGTGACGCCGCAGGACATCGCCGAGGTGATCTCGCGGCTGACCGGGGTGCCGGTGAACCAGCTGACCGAGGACGAGCGCGACCGGCTGCTGCGGCTGGAGGAGCACCTGCACGAGCGGGTCATCGGGCAGGAGGAGGCGGTCGACGCGGTCGCCGAGGCCGTGCGCCGCTCGCGTGCCGGGTTCGCGCCGCCGGACCGGCCCTACGGCAGCTTCCTGTTCCTCGGCCCCACCGGCGTCGGCAAGACCGAGCTGGCGCGGGCGCTGGCGGCGGCGCTGTTCGGCGACGAGGAGCGGATGATCCGGCTGGACATGTCCGAGTACGGCGAGCGGCACACGGTCAGCAGGCTGATCGGCGCTCCCCCGGGCTACGTCGGGTACGAGGAGGCCGGCCAGCTGACCGAGGCGGTGCGGCGGCGGCCCTACTCGGTGGTGCTCTTCGACGAGATCGAGAAGGCGCACCCGGAGATCTTCAACGTGCTGCTGCAGGTCCTCGACGACGGGCGGCTGACCGACGGTCGCGGGCGCACGGTGAACTTCACCAACACGGTGCTGATCATGACCAGCAACATCGGGTCGGAGATCATCTCCAGCAGCACGCAGGGGGCGCTCGGGTTCGCCGCCGACCGGGGCGACTCGGAGCGGCCGCTGCGGGAGCGGCTGATGCGGCGGCTGCGGGAGCAGTTCCGGCCGGAGTTCCTCAACCGGATCGACGAGATCATCGTGTTCCGCAAGCTCGAGGCCGCGCAGCTGGAGCAGATCACCGAGCTGATGCTGGAGCAGACGAAACGGCGCGCGCACGCGCAGGACATCACGCTGGAGTTCACGCCGGACGCTGTGCGGTGGCTGGCGCGGGCCGGGTACCAGCCCGAGTTCGGCGCGCGCCCGATGCGGCGCACGATCCAGCGCGAGGTCGACAACCCGCTGTCGCGGATGATGCTGCGCGGCGAGCTGACCCCCGGCGCGCGGGTGCGCGTGGGCGCCGGTGACAAGGGCCTGTCGTTCGACGTGTCAGCGTCGGTGGGAAGGGAAGACCGATGAGCAGTCCCGATCCGCGCTCCGACCGCACCCCGGGAACCGAACGCGGCGGCGTCGTGCCGGGCGACACCCCGCCCGACCCGGATCCCGCCCGGACGCCCGGACTGGAACCCGGCGGAGGCGTCGCCCCCGGCGACACGCCCCCGGACTCCGGCCAGACCTCCGGACTTTCGCACCACCAGCAGAAACCGCCGCGGGCGCTGCCCGTGGTGACCATCGTGATCTCCGTGGTGCTGGCGATCCTGATCGCGGCGCTGCTGGTGTCGTCGGCGGTGGGCTGGCTGCAGTTCTGAGGCGGTCGCGGCTCGGCTGCGGAAGCCACCCGGGCGGGTGCAGGGCCCAACGGCCGGGCGGTGGCGCGCAGCGGCCCGATTGGCCCCTGCCCGAGGTTCGGCGCGCCGGTCGGGGTGCCAGCGGCGTGGCCGGGCAGGCGCGCCGCCCAAGTGACCCCTGCCCACGGCCCGGCCCACTGGTGGGGGCACCGCGCGCCCACCGGCCCCCTGCCCACGACCCACTGGTCCGAGCACCGGCGCCCCACCGGCTCGCCGCGCGACGTTGCAACAGAGCCGCCGTGCGCGCCCACCGGCCCCCTCCCCACGATCCGGCCCGCTGATGGGGGCACCGCACCCCCACCAGCCCCTGCCCACGACCCAACCGGTCCGAGCACCGGCGCCCCACCGGCTCGCCGCGCGACGTTGCAACAGAGCCGCCGTGCGCGCCCACCGGCCCCCTCCCCACGATCCGGCTCGTCAGGGCGCCGGCGCACCCACCGGGTTCGGGTGCGGCACCGGGACCGGCACCAGCGCGCGTGCGATCGGCCGCAGCCAGCCGTCCAGCGCGGCCAGCTCGTCCTCGCCCACTGCCGAGTACGGCATCGCCGCCAGCTCGTCCGTGCGCCGCTCGATGTGGTCCCGCAGGCGGGCGCCCCGGTCGGTCAGCCCGCGCCCGTCGATCAGGCCGCGGGCGGCCAGCCGGTCCCGGGCCGCCGTCCACTCCTCGTCCGTCCAGCCGCGGTTGGGCGCCACGACGCTCCGGCTGCCGTCCGCCGCGTCGCGCAGGGCGTGTGCTTCCAGGCCGTCGACGCCCTCCGCGGCCAGCACCGCCACGTGCCCGTCGCCGCGGTGCTCGCGCAACGTCGTCGCCGCCTGCCACAGCGCCGCGAGCGGGTCGTCCGGCCACGGCAGCGCGGCGTTCGCGGCCCCCAGCGGCCGGCCCGCCCAGCCGGCCGCCGCCACGATCCGCCGCAGCACCGGCAGCACCGGACCCGGCACCTCGCGCACGTGGTCCCGCAACGCCGCCACCGCGCCCGCGCTCCGGGCGGCCAGCGCCTCCGCCGGGGACACCACCTCCCAGATCGACGGCACCGACCGCGCCAGGAACGACGGCGCGAAGCCGTAGAACACGGCGGTCACCACGCCGAGCCCGGCCGCCCCCAGCGGCGCCGCCCGCGTCGCGACGTAGCCGCGCCAGAACCCACGCAGCCCGGCCGCCTCGTGCGCCGCCTTGGCCTGCGGCGCGAAGTAGGTGACGTCGTGCAGCGTCTCCAGCACGACCCACAGCTCCCGCGCCCTCACCGCGCCACCGCCGGTCGCCGCCGCGCCACCCCGGTGGCCTGCTCGAACGCGTGCCCCAGCTGCAGCACGGCGAAGTCGGCGCGGTGCGGGCCCACGATCTGCAGCCCGACCGGCAGGCCGCCGGGCGTGAACCCGGCGGGCACCGACAACGCGGGCGAGCCGCTGACCGTCACGAAGTAGGCCGAGCGCATCCAGTCGAGGTAGGTCTCCATGTCCATGCCCGCGACCCGCACCGGGTACTCCAGCTCCGCGTCGAACGGCGGCACCTGGCTGACCGGCAGCAGCAGGAAGTCGTAGCGCGTGAAGAACTCGCGGAAGCGGTGGAACAGCTCGGTGCGCAGGACTTCGGCGCGGCCGACGTCGGTCGCCGACAGCCGCAGCCCCTCCTCGGTGTTCCACACGATGGTGTCCTTGATCCGGTCCCGCTCGGTTTCCAGCAGCGGCCCGTACTTCACCGCGAACTGCCACGCCCGCAGGATCCGGAACGCCTCGTCCGCGCCGGCGAAGTCCGGGCAGTCGCGCTCCACCACGCACCCCAGGTCGCCGAACACCTTCGCCGACGCCTCGACGACGTCGGCCACCTCCGGTTCCACCGGCACGCTGCCGCCCAGGTCGGGCGACCACGCGATCCGCAGGCCCCGCACGTCACGGTCCAGCGGACGGGCGAAAATCTCCCCCGGCTCGTCCAGCGCGATCGGCGACCGGGGGTCCGGGCCGGCGAGCACCGACAGCAGCAGGGCCGCGTCGGCGACCGTGCGGGCCATCGGACCGGCCGTCGCCAGCCCCGACCAGCCCAGCGGCGCCGGCCACGACGGCACCCGCCCGATCGACGGCCGGAAGCCGACCACGTTGCAGAACGACGCCGGGTTGCGCAGCGACCCGCCGAGGTCGCTGCCGTCGGCCAGCGGGTGCATCCCGGTGGCCAGCGCCGCCGCCGCGCCCCCACTGCTCCCGCCCGCCGACCGGGACAGGTCGTAGGGGTTGCGGGTGGCGCCGAAGACCGGGTTGAAGGTGTGCGAGCCGGCGGCGAACTCCGGCACGTTGGTCTTGCCGATGCTGATCACCCCGGCGGCCCGCATGCGCTCGACCACCAGCTCGTCCCGTTCGGGCACGTGGTCGGCGTGCAGGGGCGAGCCGAAGGTGGTGCGGATGCCCGCAGTCTCGTGGGTGTCCTTGTGCGCGACCGGGATCCCGTGCAGGGGCGGCAGTTCCGCGCCGCGGGCGGCGCGTTCGTCGGCTTCGGCCGCCTCGGCCAGCGCCCGCTCGGCGACGAGCGTGACGACGGCGTTGACGTCCGGGTTCACGCGCTCGATCTGGTCCAGGTGCGCCTGCACGACCTCGCGGGCGGACAGCTCGCGCGCCCCGAGCGCGGCGCGCAGTTCCCGTGCGGTGCGGAAGGAGATGTCGGTCACGGTGCGATCCTGCCAGTCCCCGGGCGCGCGCGGATGAGACGATTCCGGGGTGGCAGGTGAGGCGGCACGCCGGGTGATCGACGGTCCGGCCGTCGAGGCGGCGCTGGACGGCCTCGGCGACCGCGACGTGGTGCGCGAGTGGGCCGAGCGGTTCTCGGTGCTGGCCGACCCCTCGCGCCTGACGTTGCTCGTGTGCATCCACTACGCGCGCGAGATCTGCGTGTCCGACCTGGCGGTGGCAGCGGGCATGACGGACACCGCAGTGTCCCAGGCGTTGCGGCTGCTGCGCGCGCACGGTCTGGTCACCGCGCAGCGCACCGGGCGGATCGTCCGGTACCGGCTGGCGGACGCCACCGTCCACGAGCTCATCCACCACGTCCGGCCGCACCGGCAACACTAGAGCCGCGCGGTATAGGTCGTTATACGGCGGTGGCGCGCGGCGAGCCCGCCGGTTCGCAGGTACCGTGCAGGCATGATCGGGTTGCCCGACGGCATCACCGCGTGCCTGTTCGACCTGGACGGTGTCCTGACCGGCACCGCCGCGCTGCACCGGGAAGCCTGGAAGCAGACGTTCGACCAGTTCCTGCGCGAACGGCACGGAAGCGGTTTCCACCCGTTCACCGACGCGGACTACGCCCGCTACGTGGACGGGCGGCCGCGGCTGGACGGGGTGCGCACGTTCCTCACCGCGCGCGGGATCGAGCTGCCCGAGGGCGGCCCGGACGACGCGGTCACCGAGCACACCGTGCACGGGCTGGGGAACCGCAAGAACGACCTCGTGCTGCGGATCATCGCCGAGCGCGGGCCGAACCCGTACCCGGGGTCGCGCCGGTACCTGGAGGCCGCGCGGGACGCCGGGATGGCGATCGCGGTGGTGACGTCGTCGGCGAACGCGCAGGCGGTGCTGGACGCGGCGGAGTTCACCCCGTTCGTGCAGGCCCGCATCGACGGGCTGGTCATCACCCGGGACGGGCTGCGCGGCAAACCGGCGCCGGACTCCTTCCTGGCCGGGGCGAAGGCGCTGGGCGTGGAACCCGCGCGGGCGGCGGTGTTCGAGGACGCACTGGCCGGGGTGGAAGCCGGCCGGGCCGGGCACTTCGGGTTCGTCGTCGGGGTGAACCGGGCGGACCAGGCGGAGGCGCTGCGGGAGCACGGCGCCGACGTGGTGGTGGACGATCTCGCGGAACTGCTGGGGGACGCATGAGCCTCGTGACTCGCGGCTACGAGTGCGCGCCGTGGGAACTGCGGTGGCGCGGCCTCGCGGTCGACCAGTTGCAGCGCACGGAATCGACCTTCGCGTTGTCGAACGGGCACATTGGCCTGCGCGGCACCCTCGAAGAGGGCGAGCCGCGCGGCCTGCCCGGCACCTACCTGAACGGCTTCTACGAGGAGCACGAGCTGCCCTACGCCGAGGCGGGGTACGGCTACCCGGAGGCCGGGCAGACGGTCGTGAACGTGACCGACGGCAAGATCATCCGCCTGCTGGTGGAGGACGAGCCGTTCGACATGCGTTACGGCACAGCGACTTCCCACGAGCGGGTGCTGGACTTCCGGACGGGCACGCTGACCCGCACTACCGAGTGGTCGTCGCCGACCGGGCGGCACGTGCGGGTGCGCACGCAGCGGCTGGTGTCGTTCACTCAGCGCGCGGTGGTGGCGATCCGGTACGAGGTCGAGCCGCTGGACGGGAAGATGCAGCTGGTGCTGCAGTCCGACCTGCTGGCGAACGAGCCGATCGAGTCGGACACCAGGGACCCGCGGGTGGCCGCGGCGCTGCAGTCGCCGCTGGAGTCGGAGTTCTTCCTCGCCGACCACTACCGCGCGGTGCTGGTGCACCAGACGCGGCGGTCCGGCTTGCGTGTGGCGGCGGCGATGGACCACCAGATCGAATCGCCGGACGGGTTGCGCACCGACATCCTCGCCGAGGAGGACCTGGCGCGGCTGAGCATCGCGGTGGACGTGCCGCAGGGCAAGGTGCTGCGGCTGACCAAGTTCGTCGGCTACGGGTGGTCGGCGCAGCGTTCGGTGCCGGCGTTGCGCGCGCAGGTCGACGCCGCGCTCGCCGGGGCGCTGCAGACCGGCTGGGACGGGCTGCTGGCCGAGCAGCGCGCGTTCCTCGACGACTTCTGGGAGACCGCCGACGTCGAGATCGACGGCGACCCGGAGCTGCAGCAGGCGACCCGGTTCGCGTTGTTCCACATCCTGCAGGCCGGGGCCCGCGGGGAAAGCCGCGCGATCCCCGGCAAGGGGCTGACCGGGCCGGGCTACGACGGCCACGCGTTCTGGGACACCGAGTCGTTCGTGCTGCCGGTGCTGACCTACAGCGTGCCGGAGGCGGCGCGGGATGCGTTGCGGTGGCGGCATTCCACGCTGCCCAAGGCGCGGGAGCGGGCGCGGCAGCTCGGCCTGCGCGGCGCGGCGTTCCCGTGGCGGTCGATCAACGGCGCGGAGTGCTCGGCGTACTGGCCCGCGGGCACCGCGGCGTTCCACGTCAGCGCCGACATCGCCGACGCGGTCGCCCGCTACTACTGGGCCACCGGCGACGCGGAGTTCGAGCGCCAGTGCGGCACCGAGCTGCTGCTGGAGACCGCGCGGCTGTGGATGTCGCTCGGGCACTTCGACCGGCACGGCCGGTTCCGCATCGACGGGGTGACCGGGCCGGACGAGTACTCGGCGGTCGCGGACAACAACGTGTACACGAACCTGATGGCGCAGCGGAACTTCCGCGAGGCGGCGGCGTCCTGCGAGCGGGTGCCGGAGGTCGCGTCACTGTTCGGTGTGGACGAAGCCGAGGTGGCGGGCTGGCGGCGGGCGGCCGAGCAGATGTATGTGCCCTACAACGAAGAACTCGGTGTGCACCCGCAGTCGGAGGGCTTCACCGAGCACCTGGACTGGGACTTCGCCGGCACGCCGCTGGAGAACTACCCGCTGCTGCTGAACTACCCGTACTTCGACCTGTACCGCAAGCAGGTGGTGAAGCAGGCCGACCTGGTGCTGGCGCTGCACCTGCGGGGCGACGCGTTCACGCCGGAGCAGAAGCAGCGCAACTTCGCCTACTACGAGGCCAGGACGGTGCGGGACTCGTCGCTGTCGGCGGGCACGCAGTCGGTGATCGCGGCCGAGGTGGGGCACCTGGACCTGGCCTACGACTACCTGGGCGAGGCGGCGCTGACCGACCTGCACGACGTGCACAACAACGTGCGCAACGGGCTGCACATGGCGTCGCTGGCCGGGGCGTGGATGGGGGTGGTCGCGGGCTTCGGCGGGATGCGCGACCACGACGGCAAGCTGAGCTTCGCGCCGCGGCTGCCGCCCGCGCTGGAGCGGATCCAGTTCCGCATGTGCTTCCGGGAGAGCCGCTTCCTGGTGGAAATCCACCGCGACGACGCGACGTACCGGCTGCTGTCCGGGAAGCCGGTGGAGATCCGGCACCACGGGGAGCCGATGTCGGTCACCGAGGCCGCCACGACGAAGCCGATCCCGCCGATCGACCCCGGCCCGGCGCCGCACCAGCCCGCGGGCCGCGAGCCGGCCCGCAGGGACCCGGCCCAGGTGCGGCGCAACATCGCCGCATCCCGCTGAGCGGACCAGAGCGGCTGGACCGTCTCCGGGGCGGGCCGCCGACCGGGGCGCCCCGCGGCGAACACCGCCGCTTCCCGCAGGGTGAGCCAGGATAGGGCCGGACCATCGCCGCACCCCGCTGAGCGGACCAGAGCGGCTGGACCGTCTCCAGGGCGGCGGGCCGCCGGCCGGAGCGCCCCGCGGCGAACACCGCCGCTTCCCGCAGGGTGAGCCGGGATAGGGCCGGACCATCGCCGCATCCCGCTCAGCGGACCAGAGCGCTGGACTGTCTCCGGGGCGCGCCGCCGGGGCGCCCCGCGGCGAACACCGCCGCTTCCCGCAGGGTGAGCTGGGATAGGGCCGCTTCCTGCTGAGATTCAGGCCCAGCCACACCGTCGCCACCGAGACGGCGCACCGCGGCCGGCCACCGGCAGTCCCGCCCCCGGTGTGGAACCCTGGGGCGGGACTGCCCTCGGGCCAGGTGATGGGGCGCGCAGCCCCCGGCGCCAGTCCGGCACCACCCCGCGGTGCGCCGGGCCGTTGTCAGTCCGCGCCCTGCACTAAGCCGCAGCGTCAATCCGCGCGGTGCAGCTTGTCCGGCTTGTGCACTGCGGGCACGCGGCGCCGCGCCTGCACGCCGCCTCACCCCGCGGGGTCAGTCGGGCGGTTCCGGGATCCCCTCGTCCGGCTTGACCTCTTCGGTGTTCGGCGGCTTCTCGACGTCCTCGGTGGGTCCCATGTCCAGGTCGGGGTGCCGGACGTCGGGGAAGTCCGGCGACAGGGGCGGTTCGGGGCTGACCGGCTTCTTCTCGTCGTCCTTGTCGTTCATGGCACCGGCTTACCCCTTTTCCGCGAACTGTCAACCGGCCTGGCACCGCGGGCACCACACGGTGCCGCGCCCGCCGACCCGGCCGTGCTCCAACACGGTCCCGCATCGCGGGCAAGTCCCCGACGGCTCGTCCCGCCGCCCGGTGAGCCACGTCGTGCGCGGCGGCACCCGCCCGGCCTTCACCGCCGCCCGCAGCACCTCGCGCATCTCCCGGTGCAACCGGTCGGCCGCCGTGCCATCGAGGTCCGCGGCGCGCACCTGCGGAGCCAGCCGGGCCCGCCACAGGATCTCGTCGGCCAGCAGGTTCCCGAGCCCGGCGAGCACCGCCTGGTCGGTCAGCAGCTGTTTGAGCCCGCGACGGCGGCCGAGGAGGACGCGGAACCGCTCCTTCGGCACGTCCAGCGCGTCCGGGCCGGTGTCCGCGAGCAGCCGGTCCAGCTCCGCGTCGTCCGCGAGCAGGCGCAGGCCCTGCAGCTTCCGCATGTCGCGGTAGCGCAGCTCCCCGTCGTCGAAGGCGAAGATCACCCGGTCGTGCCGGTTGCGGTCGTCCAGTTCGGACCACTCCAGCGACCCGGTCATGCCGAAGTGCAGCACCATCGTGGCGGGACGGCCGTCCACCGGCACGATCAGCCACTTCCCCCGCCGCCGGGGCTCGCCGAAGCGCTGGTGCCGCAACGTCTCCCGCAGCCTGCGCGCGCTCACCCCGCGCAGCACGCCCGCGTCCAGCGTGGTCACGCCGGTGATCCGCTTGCCGACCCCGTGGGCGGCCAGGGTGCGGCGGAAACCTTCGACGTCCGGCAGCTCGGGCACACCACAGCTTGCCACCCCGCGCCGGCGCCCAAACCTCAATTCATCACTTGTTGATTTCCGGCGGGCGAGCGGGCATGCTGATCGCATGGTGCTGTCGAAGAGGGTCGCCCGGTTCAACCGCGTGGCGACCAACCGCGTGCTCGGACCGCTGACGAAGGGGCTGCCCGGCTTCGGGACGATCGTCCACCGCGGCCGCAAGTCCGGGAAGACCTACCGGACGCCGGTGAACGTCTTCCGCGCCGGGGACGGCTTCGTCGTCGCCCTGACCTACGGGCCGCAGGCCGACTGGGTCCGGAACGTCCTGGCCGCGGGCGGGTGCGGGATCGAGACGCGGGGCCGGGTCGTCGAAACGACCCGGCCCCGGCTCGTGCACGACGAGAAGCGGACCAGCATGCCGGCGGGCGTCCGCCAGGTCCTGTCGGTCATCGGCGTGACCGACTTCCTGTTCCTCGACCGGGTCAGCTGAGCAGTTCCCGCAGCTCGCTCACCACGCCGACGCGGCGCGCGGGGTCGGGTTCCAGGAACGTCACCTGCAGGGTGGTGACCCCGGCCTCGCGCAGGGCGGCCAGGCGCTCCTTGACCAGCCCCTTCGGCCCGACCAGCGAGATCGCCCGCAGCAGCTCGACAGGCACCGCCGCGGCGGCCTCCTCCTTCTTGCCGTCGAGGTAGAGGTCCTGGATCAGCTTGGCCTCGGCCTCGTAGCCGTACCTGCAGGCGAGCTCGTTGTAGAAGTTCTTGCCGCGGGCGCCCATGCCGCCGACGTAGAGCGCGACCACGGGACGCACCCAGTCGAGCATGTGGCCGACGTCCTCGCCGATCGCCACCGGCACCCCGACGGCCACGTCGAGGTCGCCGAGCGACGGGTCGCGCTTGGCCCTGCCCTCGGCCAGCGCCTCGCCCCACACCTCGGAAGCCCGCTCCGGGTGGAAGAAGATCGGCTGCCAGCCCTCGGCGATCTCCGCGGTCAGCGCCACGTTCTTCGGGCCGATCGCCGCGATCTGCACCGGGATCCGCTCGCGCACCGGGTGGTTGATGATCTTCAGCGGCTTGCCCAGGCCGGTGCCCTGGTCGGCGGGCAGCGGGATCTTGTAGTGCTTGCCGTCGTGGACCACGCGCTCGCGGCGCCACACCTGGCGGCAGATCTCCACGATCTCGCGGGTCCGGCCCAGCGGGGCGTCGTAGCGCACCCCGTGGAAGCCCTCCACGACCTGCGGCCCGGACGCGCCGATGCCGAGGATGAACCGCCCGTCGGAGACGAAGTCCAGGCCGGCCGCCGTCATCGCGGTCAGCGTCGGGGTCCGCGTGTAGATCTGCAGGATGCCGGACGCGAGCTGGACGCGCTCGGTCTTCGCCGCGACGTAGCCGAGCTGGCTGACCGCGTCGAACGAGTAGGCCTCGGGGATGGTGACGACGTCGAGCCCGGCCTTCTCCAGCTCGACGACGTCCCGGACGCTCTCGGCGAACCCGCCGGAGTACGAGATCTGGGTGCCGATCCGCATCGATCCAACCCTTCTAAGCGATCGCTTACCTGATTGCCGAGCACATTACCGGCTGGTAATCCAGTTCGAAACCACCCGGTCGAGGACCGGCAGCGGGAGGATGCCGTGCCCGAGCACCACGTCGTGGAAATCCCGGATGTCGAACCGGTCCCCCAGCGCCCGCTCCGCGCCGGCCCGGATCCGCTCGATCTCCAGCCGTCCCGTCATGTAGGACAGCGCCTGGCCGGGGCAGCCCGCGTAGCGGTCGACCTCCTCCTCGATCTCCACCGGGGCCATCGGCGTGTTCTCCCGCAGGTAGTCCACCGCCTGCTGACGCGACCAGCCCAGCGCGTGCAGGCCGGTGTCCACCACCAGCCGCGCGGCACGCATGGCGTCCTGGGTCAGCATCCCGAACCGCGCCACGTCCCCGGTGTAGAGCCCCATCTCCTCGGCCAGCCGCTCGGCGTAGAGCCCCCAGCCCTCGGTGTAGGCGTTGACGTCGGCGACGCGGCGCAGCAGCGGCAGGTCCAGCTCGAGCGCCAGGGACAGCTGGAAGTGGTGCCCCGGGATCGCCTCGTGGTAGGCGACCGCCTCGCTGACGTGACGGAACCGCTCCCCGGCGTGGAAGGTGTTGGCGTAGTAGATCCCCGGCCGGGAGCCGTCGAGCGCCGGTTCGACGTAGTAGGCGATGGTGCCCGCGTCCGCATCGCTCTCCGGCACCGGGCGCACCTCGCAGCGCGCGGACGGGATCGTCCGGAACCACCGGGGCGCCTCGGCTTCCGCCCGCGTGATGGCGGCGCGCGCGGCGGCCAGCAGCTCCTCGCCGCTGCCCCACCGCAGCGCCGGATCGGTGCGCAGGCGCTCGAAGATCCCGGCCAGGTCGCCGGTGCCGAACACGCGGCGGCCCAGGGTGCGGAACTCCCCGGCGAGGTCGGCGATCAGCGCCAGCCCGATGTCGTGCAGCTCCTGCGCGGTGCGCTCCGTGGTGGTGTGCGCGCGGATCAGCCCGGCGTAACGCAGGAGGCCGCCCGGCTGCCAGCACAGCCCGGCCTCCTCGGCGGGCCGGGCCCGCGGCCGCAGGTCTTCGCGGAGGAACTCGCGGTAGCGGGCCAGCGCGGGCCGGACGAACCCGGACAGCAGCGCGTCGCGCTCGGCCGCCAGCGTCGCCGAACCGACATCGAGCCGGAGCGAGGTCAGCTCCGGCACGGCCAGCATCCGGTCGAAGTAGCCGATCGCGGAGTCCACCAGGAAGTCCGGCGGCACCGGGCCGGCCGCCTGCCGTTCCACCACCTGGTCCACGAAGGACGGGAACGCGGCGAGCCGGGCCAGGAAACCCCGCGCCCGGGTCTCGTCGGTCAGCTCGACCATCGGCAGGGTCATCAGCAGCAGCTGGAGCGGGGCGGTGAAGGCGTCGCTGACCGCGAACTCGGGCAGCCGCGCGTCGAGGAGGTCGACGGCGGCCCTGGCCTGCTGGACCACGACGTCGCGGGTCACCGCCTCCTCCGCGGTCGCGGGCGAGGCCGCTTCCGCGCGGGCCGCGACGTCCAGGTAGGCCGCCCGCTGCCGCTTCTCGGCGCTCGCGGTGAGGTCGGGCAGCCGGTCGTGGGCGCCGGGCAGGCCGAGCACCGACGGGCGCAGCGGGTCGGCCTCGAACAGCAGGCCGGTGAGCTCCTCGGCGAGGGCGTTCACCTCGCTCATGCCCGCGCGATCCACTCGTCGACGACCGCCTCCAGCACCGACAGCGGCAGCGCGCCGCCGCCGAGGACCAGGTCGTGGAAGGCGCGGATGTCGAACCGCTCCCCCAGCGCCTGCTCGGCCCGCGCCCGCACGCGCTGGATCTCCAGGCGTCCCACCATGTACGCCAGCGCCTGGCCGGGGTACGCGATGTAACGGTCCACTTCGGACTCGATTTCGACCTGCGGCATCGGGGTGTGCTCCCGCAGGTAGTCCACGGCCTGCTGACGGCTCCAGCCCTTGGCGTGCAGGCCGGTGTCGACGACCAGGCGGCCGGCGCGCATCGAGTCCATGGTGAGCATCCCGAGCAGCGCGACGCCGTCGGAGTAGAGGCCCATCTCGGCGGCGAGCCGCTCGCTGTAGAGGCCCCAGCCCTCGGCGTAGGCGTTGAAGTCGCCGATCCGGCGCAGCAGCGGCAGCTCGGTGAGCGTCAGCGCGGTGGACAGCTGGAAGTGGTGGCCGGGGATGGCCTCGTGGAACGCGGTCACCTCGGCGGCGTGCCGGAACCGCTCGGTCACCTCGTGGGTGTTGGCGAAGTAGATGCCCGGCCGCGACCCGTCGACCGACGGCTGCAGGTAGAACGCCGCCGGGCCACCGGGCGCCTCGGCCGCGGGCACCGGCTCCACGACCCACTTGTGCGGCGGGATTCGGCCGAACCAGCGCGGCGCGGCCTCCTCCGCGCGGCTGATCGCCGACCGGGCGGTGTCGAGCAGTTCCTCGGCGCTGCCCCAGCGCAGCTCCGGATCGGTGCGCAGCCGCCGGAAGATCTCGGCCAGGTCGTCGGTGCCGAACACGCGCGCGCCGATCTCGCGGTATTCGGCGGCCAGCTCGCCGATGATGCGCAGGCCCGTCTCGTGCAGCTCGTCCGGCGTGCGGTCGGTGGTGGTGTGCGTGCGCGCCAGCGAGGCGTAGATGCGCTCGCCGTCAGGCAGCCAGCACACACCGGGCTTCTCCGGCGAGCGGCCGTGCGGCGCGATGTCCGTGGCCAGCGCGTCGCGGTAGGCGGCGAACGCGGGCCGCACCACCTCGGCCAGCACCCGCTCGCGCTCGGCGGCGAACTCCTCGCTCGGCGCTGGCTGGCGCAGCAGCGGGTCGGCGTCCGGCGCGGCCAGGTAGCGGTCCAAGTGCGCGATCGCGGCGCGCACCAGGTGCTCGACCGGCACCCGCCCCGCCGCGACGCCCGCCCGGTGCCGGTCCGCGGCCTGCTCCAGGTACCGCGGGATCGCCGCGAGCCGGCCCAGGTGGCGGCGGCCCTGCTCGTCGTCGGGCACGCCGACCATCGGCAGGATCGTCAGCAGGCCCACCGCGGGGGCGACGAAGATGTCGCTGATCGTGAACTCGACCAGGTGAGTGTCCAGCCGGTCCAGGTTGGCGCGGGCCTGGCTGAGCAGCACGTCGCGGGTCACCCGGTCCTCGGCGCTGAGCCCAGCCGGGTCGATCTCCTCGGCGCGCCGGACGAACCCGTCGAGCCGGTCGCGGTAGGCGGCCTCGGCCTCCTCGCCGAGGTCGCCGAGCCCGTCCCGGTCGGACTCCAGCCCCAGCACCGCGGGCCACAACGGCTCCGCGTCGAACAGGGCGTCCACGAACTCGTCGGCGAGCTTCACGACCTCGGTCATCCATCCATCCCAGCTTCGTCGGGTCAGCGTGCCGCCAGCCTAGAACCTCCGGGCGGCGCGCCGGGGTGAACGACCGGGCCGGGAAGGCCAGCGGGTAGCGTTTCCGGACGTGGCCGTGACCGATCCCGCCGATGCCCGCCTGCTCGCCGCACTGGCCGAACTGGGCAAGGTGGCCGTGCACGAGCTCGCGGCGCGCGTCGGCATGGACCCGCGCGAGGTGGCCTACCGGCTGGTCGCCCTGTCCGGCAGCGGGCTGCCGCTGCTGGTCGGCGTGGAGAGCGACCCGCAGGGCCTCCGCGCGGCGCTCGCCGGGGCGTTCCCGCCCGCGCAGCCGCAGACGCCGAACCCGGGGCCCTACCAGGCACCGGCCGCGCACCCGCAGTCCGGCGCGGTGCCGTTCGCGCCGTCCGGCCCAGTGCAGTCGGGCCCAGTGCCGTCCGGCGCAGTGCCGTCCGGCCCAGTACAGTCCGGCCCAGTGCCGTTCGCGCCATCCGGTGCGACGCCGGGATTCGCGCCGTCCGGCGCCGTGCCCGGTTACCCGCCGCCCGCGCAGCCGCCGCAGGCCGCGCCGCCCGGGTACCCGCCGCCCGCCCGGCCCGGTCCGGGCTACCCGCCGGCCGAGCCCTCCCCCGGCCGCGGCGTGCCGTCCGGGCCGTACCAGGTCCAGCAGGGTGCCGTGTCGGGGCCGCACCAGGTCGCGGGGGTGGCGTCCGGGCCGTATCCGGCGCCGCTGGACCCGGTGATCAGCACGTGGGGCCCGCCGCAGACGGCATCGTGGGCGCGGGGCGACCAGCGGCCCGCGCCGCCGGCCGGCCCGCGCACCGGGAAGATCGGCGACAGCCTGGCCGGGCAGGGCCTCGAAGGCGAGCAGCTCACCGTGCAGCTGCTCGAGGTGCAGGACCCGGCGGACTACCTGTTCGGCGCGGCCGGGTACCGGCTGGAACCAGGCGAGCGGGCGGTTGTGGTGCACACCGAGGTCACCAACAAGGGCCCGATCCCGTTCGTGTCGCTGCCGGACAACTACTTGGAACTGCTCACCGCCGACGGCAAGCCGGTCGCGAAGGCGCCGGTGTCGCTGACCTCGCGGCCGCCGCACAAGATCGGGGTCCAGCCCGGCGAGACGGCGGGCGGCCACACGGTGTACGTGCTGCCCGAGAGCACCCGCGTGGTGGCGGTGCGGTGGAGCCCCCGCCCCGAGCCCGACGAGCGCTCCCTGACCTGGTCCCTGGAGGACTAGGTCAGAGAGCGGTAGCGGGCGGCGATCGCCGCGGCCCGATCACCCAGCGCGGCACGCAACCACTGTGGGGCCAGCGCTTCCGCGTCCGTGCCGAGCTGCCACAACGCCCACTCGGCATGCCGCGCGTCCTGGAAGACGACCTCCAGCCGCAGCAGCCCGTCCGGGTCGGCCACTTCGGCGTGGACGGCCACCGCGGTCCGCACCAGCTCCTCCCGCCGCGCCGCGTCCACCCGGGCCATCACGGTCACCTGGTCGCCGCCGGCGCGGAACCGCGCGCTGCGTTCCCGCCACGCCCGGTCCAGATCGGCCCGGTCCGGGCGCTGCGCGGGTTCGTCGAGTGCCTCCGCCGCCCGGATGCGGGACAGCCGGTAGGTGCGGTCGGCGCCGGACCGGGTGGCCAGCAGGTAGCCCTGGCCGCGCACGGTGACCAGGCCGATCGGGTCCACCGTGCGCCACTTCGGGCTCTGGTCCACCGCCACGTAGTGAATCCGCAGCTTGTGGCCGGCCAGCACCGCCCGGCGGACCTCGGCCACGACGGCGCCGGGCACCTCCTCCTCGGCCACGCGGCGGGCGAGCAGGTCGGTCTCCGGGTCGATCAGCAACCGCTCCGCCGCGCCGGCCGCGATCTCGCGATGGCCTTCCGGGAGCGCGTCGACCACCTTGAGCATGGCCGAAGCGAGCGCCGAGCCGAGGCCGAACGCCTGCGCGCCGCGCCGCGACCCGGCGATCAGCAGGGCGAGTGCCTCGTCGTGGTTCAGCCCGGTCAGTTCGGCCCGGAACCCGGGCAGCAACGCGAAACCGCCGTGCCGTCCGCGTTCGGCATAGACCGGGACACCGGCGGCGGACAGCGCCTCGACGTCCCGCAGCACGGTGCGGGTGGACACCTCCAGCTCGCGGGCCAGCGCGGTCGCGGACAACCGGCCGTGCCGGCGCAGCAACAGCACCAGCGAGACCAGGCGGTCGGCGCGCATTCCGCGAACTCTAGCGAAATACGCGACACAGGATGTCGTGATTCGCTGCGAGGCTTCGAACCGTCACAGCACTGATCCGAAGGGAGCTGATGTGGGAGTGGAACGCACCGCGGTCGACCCGTGGACGTGGTCGGCGGAGCTGGGGTACCACCAGGGTGAACTGGTCGCCGGGCACACCCGGACCCTGTTCTGCGCCGGGCAGACCGCGATGAACGGCGACGGCAAACCCCAGCACGCCGGGGACATGGCGAAGCAGCTGGCGCTGAGCCTGGACAACCTGGAGGCCGTGCTCGCCGAGGCGGGGATGTCGCTGGCGAACCTCGTGCGGCTCAACGTCTACACCACCGACGTCGATCAGCTGTTCCCGCACTACGGCGTGCTGGCGGCGCGGCTGGGCGCGGCCGGCGTCGCCCCTCCCACGACGATGCTCGGCGTGACGCGGCTGGCGATCCCCGAGCTGATGGTCGAACTCGAAGGGACCGCGGTCGCCTAGTTCTCCGCGCGCAGCACTTCCAGCGCGTGCGCGAGGTCGTCGGGGTAGGGCGACTCGAACTGGACCCACCGGCCGTCCGCGGGGTGGGCGAACCCGAGGGTGCGGGCGTGCAGCCACTGCCGGGTCAGGCCGAGCTTGCGGGCGAGCACCGGGTCCGCGCCGTAGGTGAGGTCGCCCGCGCACGGGTGCCGCAGTGCCGAGAAGTGCACGCGGATCTGGTGGGTGCGCCCGGTTTCCAGCTTGACGTCCACCAGTGACGCCGCGCGGAAGGCCTCGATGACCTCGTAGTGCGTCACCGACGGCCGGCCGCCCGCGACCACGGCGAACTTGTAGTCGTGCCGCGGGTGCCGGTCGATCGGGGCGTCGATCGTGCCGCGGGTCGGGTCCGGGTGGCCCTGCACGACGGCGTGGTAGCCCTTGTCGACGGTGCGTTCCTTGAACGCGCGCTTCAGAACGGTGTACGCGTGCTCGCTCTTCGCCACCACCATCACGCCCGTGGTGCCGGCGTCGAGGCGGTGCACGACGCCCTGGCGCTCCGCGGCGCCGGAGGTCGAGATGCGCAGCCCGGCCGCGGCGAGCCCGCCGACGACCGTGGGCCCGGTCCAGCCCGGGCTCGGGTGCACGGCGACGCCCACCGGCTTGGACACGACCACGATGTCGTCGTCGTCGTGGAGGATGCGCAGGCCGTCGACCGGTTCGGCGACCACCTCGACCGGGTTGTCCGGGTCGGGCAGGGTCACCTCGAGCAGCACCCCGGCGGAGAGCCGGTCGGACTTGCCCGCCGGGCGGCCGTCGAGCAGGACGTCGCCGGACTCGGCCAGCTCCGCGACGACGGTGCGGGACAGGCCGAGCAGCTTCGCCAGCCCGGCGTCGACGCGCATGCCGTCGAGCCCGTCCGGGACGGGCAGCATCCGGGCGCTCAACGCTTGGCCCTCTTCACGGTGCCGTCGTACTCGCGGCCGAGCAGGGACAGCAGCACGATCAGCACGCCGCCGACGCAGATCGCCGAGTCGGCCACGTTGAAGACCGGCCACACGTCCCCGTTGGGCGCGAACAGCGACACGAAGTCGACGACGTGGCCGCGCAGCACGCCGGGCGCGCGGAAGACGCGGTCGACCAGGTTGCCGAGCGCGCCGGCGAGGATGAGCCCGAGGCCGATCGCCCAGCCAGGCGACCGCAGCCGCTTGGCGAACCAGATGAGCGCGATCACCACCCCGAACGCGACGATCGCGAACACCCAGGTCATGCCGGTGACGCCCATGCCGAAGGCCGCGAAGGGGTTGCGGATCAGCTGCAGGTAGACGAGCCCGCCGAGGACCCGGACCGGCTCGTGCCCCTCCAGGGTCACCACGACGACCGACTTGGTCACGACGTCCGCCGCGAACACCACGATCGCGATCACGGCCAGCAGCAGGGCGCGCCGCTTGGGCGGGGTGGCCGGCTGCTCGTCCGGCACGGTGTCCGGTTCCGGGGAGGGCTGGGGGTCACTGCTCACCCCGCCATTGTCCACGGCTGCCGCGACGGCCCCGGCGCAGGCCGGGAAAGCCGGTCAGCGCGCTGCCGGGCGCACGTGCCCCCTCAACGGGAAACCCGGCCGTGGCGCCGTTCCGCACACGGTGCCCGGCGCAGGCCGGCGAACCGGGCGCCGAGCCACCGCACCCAGCAGACGGGTCACCATCCGAACCCGGGGAACAGCCGCGGCGCCGGCTCAGCGCAGGAAGTCCGGCAGCGGCCGCGGGTCCGGGCACGGCGCCCACCGGCCGTCGACCACGCCGTACGTCCACCGCGCGCCCCGCGCGACGATCTGCCGAAGCGCGGTCACCAGCCGGTCGACGTGCTCGGTCGTGGTGCCCAGCCCGAGGCTCACCCGCAGCGCCTGCTGCCCCTCCCCGCCGCTGCGCTCCACCAGTCGCCGCACCGCGATGTGCGCGCAGAACGCGCCGTCGCGGACGCCGATCCCGTACTCGGCCGACAGGACCGCCGCCACCCAGCCCGGCTCGAACCCGTCGAGCACGAAGCTCACCGTGCCGACCCGCTCCGCCGCGCCGTCGAACAGGCGCAGCTCCGCCAGCCCCGGCACCGCGGCGAGGCCGCGCGTCAGCCGCTCCAGCAGCTCCCGCTCGTGCGCGGCCACCGCGTCCCACGACGCCGCCAGCTGCTCGCACGCCACGCCCAGCGCGTACACGCCCACGGTGTTGGGCGAACCGGCCTCGTGCCGCTCCACCCCGCTTTGCCACGCCACCGCGAGGCCGTCGCCGTCGCGGCGCACGGACTTCGTCGCCCCGCCTCCGGCCAGGTACGGGTCCGCCGCGCGCAGCCAGTCGCCGCGCCCGATCAGCGCGCCCGCGCCGAACGGCGCGTACAGCTTGTGCCCGGACAGCACCACGTAGTCCACGTCCAGCTCCCGCACCGAGATCGGCCGGTGCGGCGCGAGCTGGGCGCCGTCCAGCGCGATGCGCGCGCCGTGCCGCCGGGCCACCGCCGCGATCTCGGCCACCGGCAGCAGCTCGCCGGTCACGTTCGACGCGCCGGTCACGACCACCAGCCGCGGCCCCTCCGGGCACTCCGCCAGCGCACTGTCCACAGCGGACACCGCGGCCAGCCGCGTGTTCGGCAGCGGGATCCGGCGCACGTTCGGGCCGCGCCAGGGCAGGAGCGCGGCGTGGTGCTCGGTGTCGAACAGCACCACCGAGGTGTGCCGCGGCAGGCTGCGGGCCAGCAGGTTCAGCGCGTCGGTGGTGTTGCGGGTGAACACGACCGCGTCCGAGTGCCGGGCGCCGACGAACCGGCGCAGCACGTCGCGGGTGCGCTCATAGACCTTTGTGGACACCTGCGAGGCGAACCCGGCGCCGCGGTGCACGCTCGCGTAGTGCGGGAGGAACTCGTCCACCGCGCGGCGGACGGCCTCCAGGCACGGGGCGCTGGCCGCGTGGTCGAGGTTGGCGTAGTCCAGCTCCCCGCCGGTGACCAGCGGGACGGCCGCGGCGGCGGTGACGGCGGGGGTGGTGACGCGTTCGAGAGCGAGAGTCATCGGAAAGGCTCCTCGGGTCCGGGGACCCGCAAGGGGGTCCGCGCTTGCCCGCCGCACCTCGCGACGAGCCAGGTCCTCACCCGGGGCACCCCACCGCGGAAGGAGGGTTGCCGGCCAGCGAGCCGGGGCTTGGCGCTGGCACTCATGACCTACGCGGACACAGTAGCCGATCGCCCCCGCCGCGCGCCAGCGGGTCTCAGTTGCCGGACTCGCCCTTCCAGCGCGCCAGCGGCCCGGCCCGGTCCACCGCGCGGATGCGCCGCTCCGCCGCCTCCCGCGCGGACTCGGTGCTGACGATCAGGATCTGGTCGCCGCGCTGCAGCCGGTCCGTGCGCTGCGGGGTGAAGCTGCGGCCGTCTCGGACGATCAGGCTCAGCGACGCCCCGGCGGGCAGCCGCAGCTCCGACAGGTACACGCCGTGCAGGCGCGAGCCGTGCTGGATCTTGACCTGGAGCAGCTCGGCCTGCAGCTCGTCCAGCGGCGCGGCGTCGACCTCGATCTCCTTCGGCTCGGTGTCCGCCTTCAGCCGCAGCACCCGCGCGAGCGGGCCGAGCGTGAGGCCCTGCACCAGGGTGAGCACGATCACCAGCACGAACACCGCGTCCACGAGCCGTTGCGCGCCGGGCATCTCCTGGGAGAGCGGGATCATCGCGAGCACGATCGGCACCGCGCCGCGCAACCCCGCCCAGGACAGGAACACCTGCTCGCGCAGCGGCACCTTGAACGGCAGCTGTGACACCAGCACCGACACCGGCCGCGCGAACACCAGCACCACCGCGGCCGCGATCAGGCCCGGCACGATCGACTCCAGCAGCCGTTCGGGCGAGGCGAACAGGCCCAGCAGCACGAACAACCCGATCTGGGCGAGCCAGCCGAGCCCCTCGGCGAAGGACAGCGTGTCCGAGCGGTGCGGCAGCCGCGAATTGCCCAGCACGACCGCCGCGACGTAGGTGGCGAGCAGGCCGGAGGCGTGCAGCAGCTGCCCGGACGAGTAGGCCACCACGCACACCGCGACCGTCGCGAGTGGATAGAGCCCGGTGGCCGGCAGCGCGGCGCGGCGCAGCGCCCACGCCCCGGCCAGCCCGAGCAGCAGCCCGAGCACCAGGCCCGCGCCGAGTTCGTAGACCACCAGCAGCGGCAGCGACCAGTCGATCCGGGTCCCCTCGGCCAGCACGACGACCGCGATGTAGGCGGGCGCGTCGTTGATGCCGGACTCCAGTTCCAGCGCCCCCACGATCCGCCGGGGCACGCCGACGCCGCGCAGCACGGAGAACACCGCGGCCGAGTCGGTGGAGGCCAGCACCGCGCCCCACAGCAGCGCCATCCGCCAGTCCAGGCCGAGCAGCCAGTGCAAGGCGGGGCCGGTGATCGCGATGCTCAGCCCGACCGCCACTGTGGACAGTGCCACTCCCTGGCCCAGCGCGGGTTTCACCGCCGACCAGCGGGTGGTCAGGCCGCCCTCGGTGAGGATCATGACGAGGGCGGCCAGGCCCAGCGCCTGGGTGAGGAACGGGTCGGAGAACTGGATGCCGAACCCGGCTTCGCCGAGCAGCACGCCGATCGCGAGGTAGAGCAGCAGCGACGGCAGGCCGAGGCGGGTGGAGAAGCGGACCGCGAGCACGGCGGCGAGCAGGACGGCCGAGCCCAGCCCCAGCACGACCGGCAGCTCGCCCACCCGCACCTCCCCTGCCCGGATTGTCAGGCTTCAGGATAAGGAACCGAGGAGCCGGACCGCGCCCCGGTGGGGTCTTCCGGCATGTCACGGCCGCTTTTCCCTTGCCCGGCAACAAGATCGCCGACGGGTGCGTTCGACGGCAGGTGCGCGCACGATGACGACGAGTGGCCAGTGCAGCCCCCGCACGGGTGTCAGGCGACCCCAGGGCGATCAGCAGGCAGCTCCGCACCCAGAAGCGCCAGCGGCTCCCCCGCCGCCTCGGCCACCGCCACCCGGTTCGGCCGCCACTACCAACGTCAGCGACCCCAGGGTGGCCAGCGGGCGACTCCGCACCCGACAGCGCCCCCACGACCTCGGCCACCACCACCCAATCCGGCCGCCACACCAACCTCAGGCCACCCCAGGACGATCAGCAGGCAGCTCCGCACCCAGCAGCGCCAGCGGCTCCCCCGCCGCCTCGGTCACCACCACCGCCCGATCCGGCCGCCGCACGAACCAGCCCGCCTCCACGCCGCGCGCGAACAGCGCCGCCGGGAGCGCGCGGCCGGGC
>NZ_JBEXTZ010000066.1:0-50449 GCF_040614195.1 Amycolatopsis sp. NPDC006125 | reverse complement strand
GACGGTCTCCCGCAGCGCCTGGGCGTGGGTGCCGCCTTCGCGGGTGCGGGACCGGTCGAGCACGGACAGCTTCACACCTTGGTCAACACGCCGGCCCGCCCGCGCGCGGTGAGCGGCCCTGGCGTCGAGCCAGGCCTGCAGGATCTCCACGGCGGCGGCCTGGTCGACCACCGCCCGCTGCTTGCGGCCCTTCACGCCGCGCTGGGACAGCATGCGGGACGCGGTGACCGTGGTGAGGCGCTCGTCGGCGAGCCGCACCGGCACCGGCGCGATGCGGCCGGCGAGGGCGTCGGCATAGCCGGCGGCGATCTCCGCGGCCGGTCCGTGCCGGTCGGCGAGCGTGCGCGGCAGACCCACGATCACCTCCACCACCTCGTGTTCGGCCACCAGTGCGGCAAGCTGTTCGAGATCGCTGTCGCTGTTCGCATCACGCGACAGGGTAACCAGAGGGCTGGCGAGGATGGGGGCCGGATCGCTCAGCGCCACACCGACCCGGACCGATCCGACATCGACCGCCAGGCGCCGGCCTGCCCCGGGATCGTGCTCCCCGGGGCGGTCCGGTTTCCGCGCCGTCACCCTGCCGCGACCGCGCCACGCAGCGCCGTGATGGCCTGCTCGATGCCCGCCGGGTTGCTGCCGCCGCCCTGCGCGAGGTCCGGCTTGCCGCCGCCGCGGCCGCCGACGGCCTCGGCGAACGAGGGCACCAGCTTGCCGGCGGCGAAGCCCTTGTCGCGGGCCGCGGCCGTGGTCGCGACCACGAAGCTGAGCTTCTCGCCCTGCGGCGCGAACAACGCGACCACGCCGGGCCGCGAGCCGAGCCGGTTGCGGACCTCCTGGGCCAGCGAGCGCAGCGCGCCCGCGTCGATGTCGCCGTCGACCTTCTCCGCGACCACGGACACGCCCTGGACGTCGGTGGCCTTGTCCGCGAGCGAGCCTGCCGAGCCGAGCACCTGCTGGGTGCGCAGCTGGGCGATCTCCTTCTCCGCGTTGCGCAGGCGGGTCAGCACGTCCTCGATGCGGGAGGGCAGCTGGTCGCTGGGCACCTTGAAGGTGTTCGCCAGCTGCGAGACCAGCAGCTGCTCCTTGCGCACGTGCTTGAGCGCGTCGGTGCCGACCAGCGCCTCCACGCGGTGCACGCCGGACCCGATCGAGGAATCCGAGACCAGCTTGACCAGGCCCAGCTCGCCGATGCGGCCCACGTGCGTGCCACCGCACAGCTCACGCGAGTACTCGCCCATGTCCACGACGCGGACGTTGTCACCGTACTTCTCGCCGAACAACGCGACCGCGCCCAGCTCCAGCGCCTTGTCCTTGGTTGTGGTGTAGGCCTGCACCTCGACGTCGTTCTGGAGGTAGTCGTTGACCTCCTCCTCGACCTCGGTCAGCACGTCGGTGGAGACCGGGCCGGGGGTGGTGAAGTCGAAGCGCATGCGGCCGGGCGAGTTCAGCGAACCGGCCTGCGCGGCGCGGCGGCCGTAGGCGCCGCGGACCGCCGCGTGCACCAGGTGGGTGGCCGAGTGCGAGCGCGCGATCGAACCGCGGCGGGTCTGGTCGACCGAGCCGGTCACCTCGGTGTCCAGGCCGATCTCGCCCGCGATCACCTCGACGCGGTGCACCCACAGGCCGGGCACGATCTTCTGCACGTCGACGACCTTGGCCTCGCCGCCGGAGCCCAGCAGGACGCCGGTGTCGGCGACCTGGCCACCGCTTTCGGCGTAGAACGGGGTGCGGTCGAGGATCAGCTCGGCCTTGTCGCCCTCGCGCACGACCGGCACGCCCTGGCCGTCCTTGAGCAGGCCGATGACCTTGGCCGTGGCCTGCAGGTCGGTGTAACCGAGGAAGTCGGTCTCGCCGTGCCGCTCCAGCAGCTCGCGGTAGACCGACAGGTCGCCGTGGCCCTTCTTGCGGGCCGCGGCGTCGGCCTTCGCGCGCTGGCGCTGCTCCTCCATCAGCGTCCGGAAGCCGTCCTCGTCCACCGACAGCCCCTGCTCGGAGGCCATTTCGAGGGTGAGGTCGATCGGGAAGCCGTAGGTGTCGTGCAGCTGGAAGGCGCGGTCGCCGGCCAGCACGTTGCCGCCGGCCTTCTTCGTCTCCTCCGCGGCGAGGTCGAAGATCCGCGACCCGCTGGTCAGGGTCTGCAGGAACGCCTCCTCCTCGACCCGCATGACCTCGCTGATCCGGTCGAAGTCGCGCGCGATCTCCGGGTAGGACGGCGCCATCGCGTCGCGCACCACCGCGGCGAACTCGGGCAGCACCGGCTCGTGCACGCCGAGCAGGCGCACCGAGCGCACGATGCGGCGCAGCAGGCGGCGCAGCACGTAACCGCGCGCCTCGTTGCCCGGGGTGACGCCGTCGCCGATCAGCATCACGCCGGAGCGGGCGTGGTCGGCGATGACGCGGAAGCGGACGTCGTCGGCGTGGTCGGCGCCGTAGCGGCGGCCGGAGAACTCCTCGGCGCGCGCGATCACCGGGCGCACGAGGTCGGTCTCGTAGACGTTCTCCACGCCCTGCAGCAGGTAGGCGACGCGCTCGACGCCCATGCCGGTGTCGATGTTCTTCTTCGGCAGCTCGCCGATCGGCGGGTGGCCGTACTTCGGGCTCTGCTCACCCCGGATGTCCTGCATGAACACGAGGTTCCAGATCTCCAGGTACCGGTCCTCGTCGACGACGGGGCCGCCGTCGCGGCCGAACTCCGGGCCGCGGTCGTAGTAGATCTCCGAGCACGGGCCGCCGGGACCGGGCACGCCCATGTCCCAGTAGTTGTCGCGGCCGTCGCGCGCCTGGATGCGGTCGGACGGGATGCCGGCGACCTTCTGCCACAGGCCGGCCGCCTCCGAGTCGTTCTCGTAGACGGTCACCCAGATGCGGTCCGGGTCGAAGCCGAAGCCGCCGTCGTCCTGGGACTTGGTGATCAGCTCCCAGGCGTTGGCGATGGCGCCTTCCTTGAAGTAGTCGCCGAAGGAGAAGTTCCCGGCCATCTGGAAGAACGTGTTGTGCCGCGTGGTCTTGCCGACCTCGTCGATGTCGCCGGTGCGCACGCACTTCTGGATGCTGGTCGCGCGCGGGTACGGCGGCGGCACCTCGCCCAGGAAGTACGGCTTGAACTGGACCATGCCGGCGTTGACGAACAGCAGCGTCGGGTCGTCCAGGATCAGCGACGCGCTGGGCACCGGGGTGTGGTCCTTGGCCTGGAAGTGCGCCAGGAACCGCTTGTTGATCTCGTGTGTTTCCACTGGTCAGTCCTCGTGGGAAAGCGGCGGGCGCCGCGTGGTGTCGGGGGCGGCGTCGGCGGAGAGCGCGGCGGCAGGGCCGCGTCAGCCCTCCGCCCGGCGAGCTCGCGCCGGGCGCCGGGCCGCGTGACGGCCCGCGGGGGGACGCGGGGCGCTCACCCCGGACCGGTCCTCCACCATGTCGCGCAGCTCCTGTTCCCGCTCGCTCATCCCGGCGCGCACGTCCGCGCCGAACGATCCGATGGCGCCGGCCAGCTCGGACACGGCGTCACCCAGGTTCGAGGCTAACCCCGCCGGCGACGCTTGACGAGCGGTTTGACCTGCCTTGCGGGTCAGTGCGACGCCGGTCACCACACCGACGCCGAGCCAGAACAGGCGCTTCACTTGCGGCCCCGCTTCCGGCTGTGCTTGCCCTCGGGGAGCTCCTTGGCCTTGCGCCGGGACCGGATCGCCTTGCTCAGGCCGTAGGACAGCGCGGCGGTCTTCACCAGCGGGCCGCCGAGGGTCGCGGTGAACACCGACGACAGCGCGGACACGTTGCCGCTCACGGCCTGGGCGTTCGCGGTGATCCCGTCGACGCGCTCGAGCTGGGTGTTGACGTGCGTGATCGTCTCGTTGGCGCCGAGCAGGATCGGGTCCGAGTTCTCGTGCGCCTTGCGGATGGCGATCGTCGCCTCGTCGAGCGTGCGACCGAGCTTGATCAACGGGATCGCCAGCAGCAGCACCAGCAGGACGAACGCTCCTGCGGCGATCAACGCGGCGATCTGCCCTGCCGACACGGGCCCTCCTCGGGTTCTAGCGGCGTGAATGCCGGTCAGGTTACCGTGCGTCGCCGTCAGTGGCCGGACGGCCCCTCCGGGCCCTTCGCCACGCCGAAGTAGAGCGTCGCCATGTCCTCGTCGCCGTGCCCGGCCTCGATCGCGGCGTCCAGATGCGCCAGCGCGGCGCGGGTTCCGGCGAGATCGACTTCCCCGCCCGCGGCCTCCAGGACCAGGCGCGCGTCCTTGGCCGCGTGCCGGGCGGCGAACGCCAGCGGGTACTCGCCATCGATCATCGCGCCGCCTTTGAGGTGGGCGTAGGGGACGTCCAGCGCGCCGCCGGTGATGGCCTCCAGGAACAGCCGCGGGTCGACCCCGAGGGCCTGGGCGAGCCGGATGCTCTCGGCGGTGCCGTTGGTCAGCGCCAGCACCCACGCGTTCGCGGCGAGCTTGAGCCTGCTGGCCGCGCCGGTCTCGCCGACCCACAGCGTGCGGCCGCCGACGGCGTCGAACACCGGCGCGCACCGGTCGCGGAGTTCGCCGGGGCCGGAGGCGAGCACGACGAGCTTGCCGTCCTCGGCGGGTTTGCGGGTGCCGAGGACGGGGGCGTCGACGAACGGGACGGCCTTCTCGCGGGCGAGCGCGGCGAGCCGCTCGGTCCAGTCGAGGCCGACGGTGCTCATCTGCAGCCAGACCGCCCCGGCCGGCTCGATGCTCTCGACGACCTCGTGCACGGTGGCGCCGTCGCTGAGCATGGTGAGGACGAAGTCCGCGCCGTCGACGGCCTCCTGCGGCGTGTCCGTGACGGTGCAGCCGCGGTCGGCCAGCGGCGCGGCCTTGGCGCGGGTGCGGTTCCAGGCGCGGACGCCGAAGCCCGCGGCGGCGAGGTTGGCGGCCATCGGCAGGCCCATGATCCCGGTGCCGAGCACGGCGACAGTCGTTTCGGGCATGGCACCGATCATGGCACCGCGAGCGGTCAGCCGCCGCGCACCGACCGCCGCAGCCGGGGGACGCGCTCGGACAGCGTGCGCTCGGCGCCGCGCTGGGTCGGGTGGTAGTAGTCGACGCCCACCACCTCGTCCGGCGGGTACTGCTGCGCGACCACCCCTTCGGGCACGTCGTGCGGGTAGCGGTAGCCCTGGGCGTTGCCGAGCTTGGCCGCGCCCGCGTAGTGCCCGTCGCGCAGGTGCGGCGGCACGGTGCCCAGGCGGCCGGCGCGCACGTCGGCCAGCGCGGCGTCGATGCCCGTGACGACCGCGTTGGACTTGGGCGCGGTGGCGAGGTGGATGGTGGCCTGGGCCAGGGCCAGCCTGCCCTCGGGCATGCCGATGAACTGGACGGCGTGCGCGGCGGCGACGGCGGTCTGCAACGCCGTCGGGTCGGCCATGCCGATGTCCTCGCTGGCGTGCACGACCAGGCGGCGGGCGAGGAACCGCGGGTCCTCCCCCGCCTCGATCATGCGGGCCAGGTAGTGCAGCGCGGCGTCCACGTCGGAGCCCCGGATGGACTTGATGAACGCGCTGATGACGTCGTAGTGCTGGTCGCCGTCGCGGTCGTAGCGCACCGCCGCCTTGTCCACGGTGGACTCGACGATCGGCAGGTCGATGGTCTTGTGCTCGGTGGCCGACGCGGCGTCCGCGGCGGCTTCGAGCGCGGTGAGTGCGCGGCGGGCGTCGCCGGAGGCCAGGCGGACGAGGTGGTCCTCGGCTTCGGGCGTGAGTTCCAGTTCGCCGTCCAGGCCGCGCTCGTCGGTCATCGCACGGCGGATCAGCAGCCGCACGTCGTCGTCGGTGAGGGGCTTGAGCTGCAGCACGAGCGAGCGGGACAGCAGCGGCGAGACGACGGAGAAGGACGGGTTCTCGGTGGTGGCGGCGACGAGGAGGACCGTGCGGTCCTCGACCGCGCCGAGCAGCGCGTCCTGCTGGGTCTTGGAGAAGCGGTGGACCTCGTCGATGAACAGGACCGTGTTTTCCGCGTTGTACTGGCGGCGGCGACGGGCTTCCTCGATGACGCCACGGACTTCCTTGACCCCGGCGGAGAGCGCGGACAGGGCGACGAAGCGGCGGCCGGTGGCGGTGGAGACGAGGTTGGCGAGGGTGGTCTTGCCGGTGCCGGGCGGGCCGTAGAGGAGCACCGAGGCCGGGGCGGCGCCCTCGACGAGGCGGCGCAGCGGGGCGCCCTCGCCGAGCAGGTGCTGCTGGCCGACCACCTCGTCGAGCGAGCGCGGCCGCATCCGGACCGCGAGGGGCGAACCCGGCGGGACCGGGGCCGTCTGGGGCTGCGTCACGCGCTCCGGCGGCGGCTCCAGGTCCGGGTTCACCGTGAAGAGTTCGTCCTGCACGCCTCCACCGTAATGCGGGGCTCCGACAGAACCGTCAGCGCTCCACGGGCCGCGGCGCCAGCTCCGGTTCAAGTGGCTCGGCGCGGCGGGCGCGCCACGATTCCAGCGCCGACCGGGCGACGATGGCGGCGGCGTAGGGCAGCAGGTCCCGGCCGCGGCGCCACAGCCACGGGATGCCCTTCACGACGAGCCAGCCGACGTGGTCGACGGTGCGTGGTGTGACGCCGCCGGAGCAGACGAGGCTCACGGGTGAGGGGACGGCGATCCCGGCGTCGGCGACCAGTTCGGTCACGCCGCGGGCGAGGAGGCGGTGCCCCAGCTCGGAGGGGTGCAGGCGGTCGACGCTCCAGGCGGCCAGGTCGTAGGCGCCGGGCAGCGAGCCGAGGTCGAGGCAGGCGACCCCGTGCCGGCGGGCGATGGTTTCGATGACGTCGTTGAGCTCGGCGATGCGGGCGGTGAGGGCGCGGCGGAGCGGGCCGGGCAGCCGGAAGACGCGGCTGTGGTCGTGGAAGAGCATGGTGACGACCGTGGCGCCGACGGCTTGGAGGGCGGTGACGACGTGTTCGAGGTCGCGGGCCATGCCGAGGGAGTCGAAGTCCGAGCGGAGGGTGTCGTTCATGCCGACGATCACGACCGCGACGTCCGGCCGGTGGCGTAGCGCGGCCGGCAACTGGTCGGTGCGCACACAGCGCATCCGGGCGCCGGTGAACGCGGTGTTCAGGTACCCGGTGGGCGGGATGCCCAGCGCCTCGGCTACGAACGGGCCGACGCCGCGCCAGGAGCCGCCGGGCACGGGGTCGCCGAGCCCCACGGCGGTCGAGTCGCCGAGCACGGCCAGGCGAACGGCACGGCGGGGAAGCGGATCGGGGGTCTGGGTGAATTCTTCACGCACCGCAGTCACGTCTGAAGACCATCAGGCACGGACCCGCCCACCACGTGAGCGCCGGGTAACACGGTCCGGACGGATCAGCGAACGTCTGGGTTTCGCGGGGTTGGGTGGGTGCCGGGGTGGGTTTGTGCGGGCGTGGGTGGGCGGGTCGCTTGGGTGCGAGTGGGCCGGTGGGCCGGTCGCATGGATGCGCGAGGGCCGGTGGGCCGGTCGCATGGATGCGCGAGGGCCGGTGGGCCGGTCGCACGGATGCGAGTGCGCCGGTCACTCCGGTGCTACGGGCCCAGTCGTGCTGGCACGAAAGGACCAGTCGCGCCGGCACGAGAGGTCCACTCGCGCGCACACGAAACGGCCAGTTGCGCCCGCACGAGTGGCCCAGTCGCGCCCCCAACCATGAGAGGACCAGTCGCCGCCGCACCAGAAGTCCACTCGCGCTGGCACGACACGGCCAGTCGTAGTCGTCCTACCAGAGGCCCATCCACGCCCACACGAAACGGCCAGTCGCGGCCGCACGAGTGGACCAATCGCGAGCGCACGAAAGCGCCAGTCGCGCGCACGAGAGAGCCAGTCTGGGGCCACACGAGAGGACCAGTCACGGCCGCGCGAAGGCCAGTCGCGTGCACGAGAGGGCCAGCCGGGGCCGCACACAAAACCACCACTCGCGCGCGAGGCGCACCGCGGCGAACCACAAAGCCGCTCCGCGCCCCGCAGCCGCCCGGGACCACGAACGCTCACCGGCCGCCCGGACCCCCGAACACCCAGCAGCCACTCCGGACACCCAGCAGCCATTCCGAACGCCCGGCAACCGCCCAGGCCCCAAACGCCCGGCAACCGCCCAGGCCGCCGAACGCCCCGCAACCGCCCAGGCCCCCGAGCGCCCGCGACCGACCGAACCTCGAACACCCAGCAGCGGCCCGGCGCCCCGAAAAACTCAGCGGAACGCCGGATAAAGCGGCAGCTCCAGCCCAGGCCCGAACCGCGCGTCGAGGGCCTTCGCGACCTCCCGCGCATGCGCGGCGACCTCGTCCCTGCCGCCGCGCTCGGCGTACGTTCCCAGGTCCCTCCACCAGCTCACCAGCGCCGCGACGCGGTTGGGGCGCACTTCGGCGCCCGCGCCGCCCAGGTCGGCCCACGTCGTGACCCACACCAGCAGCATCTGGTGGTCCAGCAGGTGCGCCGACAGCACCTCGTTGTCGCCGAGGGCCGGCCACACCCCCGAGACCTCGGCCTTCCACGCGGCGATCATCGCCTCGCTCATGCCGCTCGGCAGGGCCCGCGCGTCCTCGCACGTGGCGAACGGGACACGCAGGTGCGCGGCGTCCACCAGCGCGTTGCGGACCAGGCCGCGCTCGAAGTCCAGGAAGTGCACGCCGCCGCTGGTCACCAGGTTGTTGTCCGGGCTCAGGTCCACCGGGCTGAACGCGCGGTACGGCGACGACGCCGACGCCTCGCACACGTTCTCGGCATACGCCCGCACGTCGTCCGGCGTCGTGACGCCGACCGCTTCCGCCAGCAGCGTCGGCAGGCGCGCGCAGGCCACCGCGGGCGTGGTGTCCTCGTCCGGCACGAACCCGCCCAGCCGGCGCAGCAGCGCCTCGAAGTCGGCCTCCCGGCCGGCGGTCGTCGCGTGCAGGCGGCCCAGCGAACGCGCCCAGGACAGCAGCGCGCGCTCGGCCAGCCGCGCGTCCTGCCCGCGCAGCTTGTCCCACAGGGTGGGCGCGCGGCCCAGGTCGTCGATCACGATGACGCGCAGCGGGCCGTCGTGGGCGAGCAGCTCCGGGCACATCCGGTCCTCCGCCGGCAGCGCGGTGAACAGCTGGTAGCTGACCGCCTCCTGCGCGAACGGGTCGGCGGCGCCGCGTGGCGGCGCGTCCGGGTAGTGCTTGATCACGAGCGTGCGGGGCAGCCCGAACGGGGACGCGGCGATGCGGGCGCGGACCACCGTCGCCGGTCCGCTGCCGGGCAGGGCTTCCGGCTCCACGAGCCCGATGGCGCTGCCGAAGCGCCGCGTCAGCACGGTTTCGGCCGCTTGGACGGCGGCGTCCACGGCCTCCGTTCCGCTCGCCGGAACGGCCGCGACTGCCGGGTCCTGGTCGTCCTCCGTGCCTGGGGAAGTGTCCACCGTCATCGCCTTCGACCCTACTAGCGGGCGAACGTCGCTCACCACAACGATTTTTCCACTTCCGGCAACGGCCGCACGGTGACGGAAGCGCCTCTGCGCCGCCGCAGCAACAAAACCACGGCCGCGGCCGCCACGATCCCGACGAGGTTCACGGCCAGCTGGCCGAACGACAACGCCGCCTTCGACCACTCCCCCACGACCGCCGCGACCACCGCGTATCCGGCCGCGGGAACGGTCGTGACCGAGATGAACACGCCGACCAGCGCGGCCGATTTCGCCGACGTCATCGACAGCATCCCGGCCGCGCCGGCGAGCAGCGCGACGATCAGCGAGTACCACCCGACCTCGTACACGAAGTCCACCTCGTGGGACTCGCGGAACGCGCTGACGTCGAGCAGCCCCACGAACCAGGTCAGCACCGTGACCCCGGCGGTCACCAGCATCGCGAGCGGGAACCCGAGCGCCAGCGCCATCGTCGCGCGGCGGACCAGGTCCCAGCGCCGCAGCACCAGCCCGACCGCGATCGCGGCGAGCGGGCCGAACTCCGGACCCACCACCATCGCGCCGACGATGGTGACGGGTGAATCGGTCACGATGCCGACCGACGCCAGCAGGCACGCGATCGTCAGGAACGTGAGGAACGTGGCGTTGAGCCGCGACTCCTCACCGGTGCGGTTCAGCAGCTCCTGCCAGACGACCGCGTCCGCGCCCTCGCCCGGCGCGCTTTCCTCGGCCCGGTCGGCCGAATCGGACAGCGCCGTGTCGAGGGCTTCCAGCGTGATCGCGCCGCTGTGGTCCAGCCCCAGCTCGCACAGGGCTTCGAGCACCTCGTCGGCGGCCTCGCGGGCCACGTCGGCCTCGATGAGGTCGCCGGCCGGGGACACGGCGGCCCCCGTGTGCACGATCAGGTGCGCCGTGCCCGGCCTGTCCCGCAGCACCGCCAGCGCGCGTTCGGTGTCCTCCGGCGGGCTGACGACCCGCAGGTGCAGCACCGCGGTCAGCCCTTGGGCGCCGGGGGCTTCGCGTCCACGCCCGCCTCGCGACGCTGCTGGGCCGTGATCGGGGCCGGGGCGCCGGTCAGCGGGTCGTAGCCGCCGCCGGTCTTCGGGAACGCGATGACGTCCCGCAGCGACTCGGCCTTGGCCAGCAGCATCACGATGCGGTCCCAGCCGAACGCGATGCCGCCGTGCGGCGGTGCGCCGAAGGAGAACGCATCGAGCAGGAAGCCGAACTTCTCCTGCGCCTCGGCCTCGGACAGGCCCATCACCTCGAAGACGCGCTTCTGCACGTCGGCGCGGTGGATACGGATCGAGCCGCCGCCGATCTCGTTGCCGTTGCAGACCAGGTCGTAGGCGTAGGCCAGCGCGTTGCCCGGGTCGGACTCGAACTTGTCGATCCACTCCGGGGTCGGCGAGGTGAAGGCGTGGTGCACCGCGGTCCACTTGCCCGAGCCGACGGCGACGTCGTCGGTCTCGTCGGCCGCCTCGAACAGCGGGGCGTCGACCACCCACACGAAGGACCACTCGTCCTCGTCGATCAGGCCGAGCCGGTGCCCGATCTCCACGCGGGCCGCGCCGAGCAGGGCACGGGCCTCGCGCGGCTTGTTGGCGGCGAAGAAGACGCAGTCGCCGGGCTTGGCGCCGACCGCCTCGGCCAGGCCTTCGCGCTCCTTTTCGGAGATGTTCTTGGCGACCGGGCCGGACAGCGTGCCGTCCTCGCCGATGAGCACGTAGGCCAGGCCCTTCGCGCCGCGCTGCTTGGCCCACTCCTGCCACGCGTCGAGTTGGCGGCGCGGCTGGTCGCCACCGCCGGGCATGACGACCGCGCCGACGTAGGGCGCCTGGAAGACGCGGAACGGGGTGTCGGCGAAGTACTCGGTCAGGTCGGTCAGCTCGAGCCCGAAGCGCAGGTCCGGCTTGTCGGTGCCGTACTTGGCCATCGCGTCGGCGTAGGTCATCCGCGCGATCGGGCGCGGGATCTCGTGGCCGATCAGCTTCCACAGCGCCGACACGACGGCCTCGCCGACGGCGATCACGTCGTCCTGGTCGACGAAGCTCATCTCGATGTCGAGCTGGGTGAATTCCGGCTGCCGGTCGGCGCGGAAGTCCTCGTCCCGGTAGCAGCGGGCGATCTGGTAGTACCGCTCCAGGCCGCCGACCATGAGCAGCTGCTTGAACAGCTGCGGCGACTGCGGCAGCGCGTACCAGGAGCCCGGGCGCAGGCGGGCCGGCACCAGGAAGTCGCGGGCGCCCTCCGGGGTGGAGCGCGTCATCGTCGGGGTCTCGACCTCGACGAAGCCCTGGCCGTGCAGCACCTCGCGCGCGGCGCGGCTGACCTCGCTGCGCAGGCGGATGGCGCGGGCCGGGCCGTTGCGGCGCAGGTCGAGGTAGCGGTACTTGAGCCGCACCTCCTCGCCGACGTCGACGCGGTCGTCGATCGGGAACGGCAGCACGGCGGCCTCGGACAGCACTTCCAGCTCCGTGGCCAGCACCTCGATGGCGCCGGTCGGGATCTCCGCGTTCTCGTTGCCCGCCGGCCGCCGCGAGACCTCGCCGGTGACCTTGACGCAGAACTCGGAGCGCAGCTGGTGGGCGCGCTCGGCCATCTCGCCCTCGCGGAACACCACCTGGGCGACCCCACTGGCGTCCCGCAGATCGATGAAGATCACCCCGCCGTGATCGCGCCGCCGGGCGACCCACCCGGTGAGCGTGACGATCTGGCCGGCGTGCTCGGCACGCAGGGTGCCGGCGTCGTGGGTGCGAAGCACTGCGGTTGTTCTCCTTGCGAGGCGTTCGGCTCGTGCGTCAGCAGGGGTTTTGCTGCCCGTATGAGGCTAACGAACGCCCCGGCGGAGGAGTCCACCAGGCTTTCCTTACAGCAGGCTCAGCTGCTCGCCCCGCTCCGGGCGCTCCGGCTCGCGCTGCGCGGGCAGGCGGTGGGACTCGTCGCGGCGGTTCAGGCCGTGGCGGCGCAGCAACGGCGCGACCCGCGCGGACAGCGCCCGGCGGTACGCGGGCATCGCGTAGCTGCCGCGGCCGTAGATCTCGCGGTAGCGCTCGACCAGGTCCGGCCGGTGGGCGCCGAGCCAGCGGGCGAACCACTCCCGGGCGCCGGGCCGCAGGTGCAGCGCGAGGACCGTGGCGCGGGTGGCGCCGGCGGCGGCGATCTCGGCGAACAGCGGGTCCAGCGCCTCCTCCCTGTCGGTGAGGCCGGGCAGCACCGGGGCGACCAGCACCTGGCATGGCAGGCCGGCGTCGGTGATGCGGCGGACCAGGTCCAGCCGGGCGCGCGGGCTGGGGGTCCCGGGTTCCAGGCTGCGTTGCAGGTCGCGGTCGAGCAGTGCGATCGACACCGCCATGCCCACGTCCACCTCCCGCGAGGCGGCGGCGAGCAGGGGCAGGTCCCGGGTGAGGACGGTGCCCTTGGTGAGGATCGAAAACGGCGTGCCGGAGCCGGTGAGCGCGCGGATGATGCCGGGCATCAGCCGGTAGCGGCCCTCGGCCCGCTGGTAGGGGTCGGTGTTGGTGCCCATGGCGACGTGCTCGCGCTGCCAGCTGGGGCGGCGCAGCTGGGCGGCGAGGACCTCGGGGGCGTTCACCTTCACCACGACCTGGGTGTCGAAGTCGCGGCCGGCGTCGAAGTCGAGGTAGGTGTGCGTGTTGCGGGCGAAGCAGTTGTGGCTGACGACCCCGGCCGCGATGAAGTCGCCGGTGCCCGTGGTGATGTCGAACAGGGTCTCGTCGCGGCCGAGCGGTTCGATCGCGACGACGTCCAGCGCCGCGTCCGGTTCGACGAGGTCACCGGCGGGGCCCAGCAGGGTGTCGCCCGGCGACAGGTGCGGCCGGTCGTCGCCGGTGACGTGCTGCCAGCCCTTCTCGGTGAGGAAGCGGTGGTCGCCGCTGGCGACGACGGTCGTCCCGTTCCGCAGCGTCAGCCGGTGGGCCGGCTTCACGGTGGTCCAGTGCGCGAGCACGGTCGTGGGCA
The DNA here is from genome assembly GCF_040614195.1 of Amycolatopsis sp. NPDC006125. Classification (NCBI taxonomy): domain Bacteria; kingdom Bacillati; phylum Actinomycetota; class Actinomycetes; order Pseudonocardiales; family Pseudonocardiaceae; genus Amycolatopsis; species Amycolatopsis sp. NPDC006125. The sequence continues at coordinate 37,125 of NZ_JBEXTZ010000066.1, read as the reverse complement.
CGAGGCGCCGGGCCGTGCCGTGGAGCGCCGTGCCCAGGATCCGGTCGCCGACGCGGAGATCGGCCATGGGCTTCGCGCTCCCGTCGGCCATCCGGATCGGCGTGTCCCCGCCGAGGCAGTAGGTGCAGGCGTGGCTGCAGCCGCGGTAGGGGTTGACGGTCCAGCCGAACGGGACCATCGACTCGCCCGGCACCTTGTTGAGCACCGAGCGGGCGCGGACCTCGTGGAACGTGACGCCCTGGAACTCGGGCGGCGCGACCGTCCGGACCAGGCCGTCCAGGCCGAGCAGAGCCGGCTGCGGGTCACGGCCGGCGCGTTGGTTCTCCCACCTCACCCCGCCAGTCGAACACGCGTTCGAAGCGCTGTCAACACCACGAGGCGAGGAGGTCGGCCAGCTCACGTGGGCGGCTGAGCGCGTTCAGGTGCCCGCCGGGGACCTCGTCCAGCTCCAGGCCCAGCCGCTCGCGCACCACGCGGCGCTGGAACTCCAGCGGGAAGAACCGGTCGTCGCGCCCCTGGACGAACCGGGTCGGCACGTCCGGCCACTTCTCCAGCGGCCACGGCGTGGTGAACGGCTTGTCCGACTGCTGCGGCTCGCCCCGCCGGAGGGCTTCGGCCTTCACGTCGGGCGGGAGGTCGTGCAGGAAGTCCCGCTCGGTGTCCATGCCCGCCGGGTGGGCTTCGTGGTAGCCGGTGTTGGACCACCACTCGCCGCCGGTCTCGCCCGGCGCCGGGACCATCGCGTTGACCAGCACCAGGAGCGACACCGGCACGCGCGCGCAGACGAGCGGGGCAGTGAAGCCGCCCATCGACTGGGCGACCAGCACGACGTCCTCGCGGTCGCCGATGGCCTGGACGACCAGGTCGGTGTACTCGGCCAGTCCGGCGGAGTCGTCCTCGGCCGGGAGGTCGACGGCGATCGCCTCGTGGCCGCGCCGGGTCAGCTCTGGCACGAGCCGGTGCCAGTACCACGCTTCCCCGCCCGCGCCGGGGACGAGCACGAAGGTCGCCATGTCACCGCCCCCGCCGCGCGAAGTCCTCGGCGGTCCGGCCGCCGGGGAACCGCTCCTGGAAGTCGAAGGTGCCCGCCCACGACGGCCGGACGGCGATGCGCGCCATCCGCAGGCCGGGCCGGTCGACCTCGGCGACGGAGGCGGCGGCTTGCTCTGGCCCGTAGTACCGGCGCTGGGCGGCGGCGTATTCCGGGAGCACGCCGTCGACCTCGGTGACCACGGCGTTGCCGCGCAGGAGCAGCACCTCCGGCGGCGGGCCTGCCCGGTCGATCGTGACCGCGACCGCGGGATGTGCTCGCAGCGCGGGCAGCTTGGCGGTGCCGGCGAACGTCGCCATCACCAGCTCGTCGCCGGTCCAGTGGAACAGCATCGGCAGCACGCGGGGCGTGCCGTCCGGCGCGACGTAGGCGAGGCGGGCGAGCTCGGTCGAGGCGAGCATCCGCTGGGCGAGGTCGGTGTCGAGAAGTCTGAGGTCTCCCTGCGGGAGAGTGGTCGTCGTCATGCTCCTAATCTAGGAGTGACTGGTGTCACTACGCAAGTAGGAGCTACTCTTTTTCTCGTGCGGAGTTACGACGACCCCTGCGGGGTGGCCAGGGCGCTGGACGCGGTGGGCGAGCGGTGGGCGCTGCTCGTGGTGCGCGAGCTCCTGCTGGGGCCGAAGCGGTTCCGCGACCTGAGCCGGTCGTTGCCGGGGATGAGCCAGAACGTGCTGTCGCAGCGGCTGCGGGAGCTGGAAGCGGCCGGGGTGGTGCGGCGGCGTCGGCTCGGGCCGCCCGCCAGCACCAGCGTGTACGAGCTCACCGAGCACGGCGCCGAGCTGGAGGCGGTCGTGCTGGCGCTGGCGCGGTGGGGCAGCCGCCGCCCGGTGCCGCCGGCCGGGGAGCTGAGCGTGGACGCGCTGGTCCTGGCGCTGCGGACGACGTTCTCGGCGGACCGGGCGGGCGACCTGTCCGCCCGGGTGGCGCTGCGCCTGGGCGACGACGCGTTCCTGGCCAGGGTCGATTCCGGCGAGTTCTCGATCGAGCGAGGCTCGGGCGAGGTGGATGCGACGCTGGAGACCGACGCGAGCACGTTGCGGTCGCTGGTGTTCCTCGGCGCTTGTCTGGACGAGGCCGCGATGACCGGCGATCGAGCGGTGGTCGAGCGGTTCCTCCGGTGCTTCCCGCGCCCGAGCACCTGACGACCGCCGGTGGCGCGGGTCAGTACGCGGTCGATGCGAAGCTGGAGACCTTGCGGTCGCTGGTTTTCCTCGACGCTTGTCTGGATGAGGCCGCGGTGACCGGCGATCGAGCGGTGGTCGAGCGGTTCCTCCGGCGCTTCCCGCGCCCGAGCACCTGACGACCGCCGGTGGCGCGACTCGGCGCGCGCGGTCGATGCGACGTTGGAGACGTTGCGCTCGCTGGTGTTCCCCGGCGCCCGCCTGGACGGCACCGCGGTGACCGGCGACGGCGCTTGACCACCGCCGGTGGCGCGGCTCAGCGCGCGCGGTCGAGCAGCTCGTGCAGCAGGGCGACCACCTCCGGCGGCGTGAAGTCCATTGTGGTCTCCCCGACGCTGACCTCGAAGGAGCACCGCCGGGGGTCCGGCGCCGAGCGCACCCGCAGGAACAACTGCACGCCCTTCTCGGCGATCAGCTCCTCCGCCGCGCGCTCCACCGCGGCCTTCGGCGCCGGGAGGTGGACGTGGAACATCCCGGCCTGCGGCGGGTCCGGGTGCGCGTACGCCACGCCGTCGTGGTTGATCGCCGCCGCCAGGGACCGGGCGTGGGCGTGGAACTCCGGCATCCGCGGCAGCACCGAGTCCAGCCCGTCCAGCGCCGCGAGCGCCAGCGGCCACGCGTCGGCGATCGCGCCACCGAGCCGGCGGCGCCAGACCGCCACCTCCGACACCAGTGCCTCGTCGCCGGCGAGCACCGCTCCCCGCACGCCTTGCAGTCCTTTGTAGAGCGACACGTACACGCTGTCGAACAGGCCGGCGATCTCAGGGAAATCCTTGCCGTAGAACGGTTGCGACTCCCACAGCCGAGCGCCGTCCAGGTGCGCCGCCGCGCCGCGGGAGCGCGCGAGCCCGGTCTGCGCGACCAGCTCGTCCCACGACGGCAGCAACCCGCCGAGGTCCCGCTGCGGCAGCTCCCACACTACGGCCGCGAGCGGCTCCCCCACCGCCTCCAGGTCCGCCGGCGTCATCAGCTCGTTGCGGTCCCCCACCGGCCGGAACCGCAGCCCGTGCACCGCCGCGTAACCCTTGTCCTCCCAGTTGTCCAGGTGCGTGTGCGGGTGCGCGGCGAACGTCCGCCGCCCGGACCGGTCCGCGTGCACCCGCAGCGCCGCCTGCTGCGCCATCGTCCCGCTCGGGAAGAACAACGCCGCCGGCTTGCCCAGCAGCGACGCGATCCGCGCCTCCAGTGCCGCCACCGGCTCCGCGGGCGACAGGTCCTCCCCCGCCAGCGCCAGCATCCGTTCGAGCACCGCCCGTGGCCGCCGCCGCACCGGGCCGTGCGAGGCGAGCGTCCGCCGGATCTTCGAGTCGTCCATGAGCGCGATCATCGCAGCCACCACCGACAGTTTTCCGGCCTTCCACTCAGTGAAAGACCCACTGGCGCGGCCCGAACAGCCCAGGAGGATGGCGGAAAACCTCGCGCATCAGGAGTGACAGTGAGCTTTCTCGACGACGAGAAGTGGACCGGACGCGTCTTCACCGGAAGCTGGGAGCGCGCGGCGGGCGGCGACGCGGCCGTCATCGAGCCCGCGACCGGCGACGAACTGGGGCGCGTCGGCATCGCCTCACCCCAGGACCTGGCGGCCTCCGCGGCCAAGGCGGCCGAGGCGCAGCGCGCCTGGGCGGCGACCTCCTTCCAAGAACGTGCCGCGGTCCTGCGCCGCGCGGGCGACCTGTGGCAGCAGCACGCCGCCGAGCTGAAGGACTGGCTGATCCGCGAGTCGGGCAGCATCCCCGGCAAGGCCGACTTCGAACTGCACGTCGCCGCGCAGGAGTGCTACGAGGCCGCCGCGCTGCCCTCCCACCCGACGGGTGAGGTCCTGCCGAGCGAGGCGCCGCGGCTGAGCATGGCCCGCCGCGTGCCCGCCGGCGTGGTCGGCGTGATCGCGCCGTTCAACGCGCCGCTGATCCTGTCGATCCGCTCGGTCGCGCCGGCGCTGGCGCTGGGCAACAGCGTCGTGCTCAAGCCGGACCCCCGCACCGCGGTCTGCGGTGGCGTGGCGCTGGCCAGGGTCTTCGAGGAGGCCGGGCTGCCCGCCGGGGTCCTGCACGTGCTGCCGGGCGGCCCGGACGTCGGCGCCGCGCTGGTCGAGGACAAGCACGTCCGCGTCATCTCGTTCACCGGATCGACCGCCGCGGGCCGCGCGGTCGGCGAGTCCGCGGGCCGCCACCTCAAGCGCGCCCACCTGGAACTGGGCGGCAACTCGGCGCTGATCGTGCTCGACGACGCCGACCTGGAGCAGGCGATGAGCGCCGCGGCGTGGGGCTCGTTCTTCCACCAGGGCCAGATCTGCATGACCACCGGGCGGCACCTGGTGCACGCCTCGCTCTACGACGAGTACGTGGACCGCCTGGCGGACAAGGCCAGCCACCTGCCGGTGGGCAACCCGTTCACCGAGCAGGTCGCGCTCGGCCCGATCATCGACGCCAAGCAGCGCGACAAGATCCACGGCCTGGTGACGTCCAGTGTGGACGCCGGCGCGAAGGTCGCCGCGGGCGGCACCTACGAGGACCTCTTCTACCGCGCCACCGTGCTCGCCGGCGCGGGCCCCTCGGTGCCCGCCTACGACCAGGAGGTGTTCGGCCCGGTCGCCCCGGTCGCGAAGTTCACCAGCCTGGACGAGGCCGCGAAGCTCGCGTCGGAGAGCGAGTACGGGCTGTCGCTGGGCATCATCACCGCGGACGTGGCGAAGGGACTGGCGCTGGCCGACCGCATCCCGACCGGCATCGCGCACATCAACGACCAGACGGTCAACGACGAGGCGCTGGCCCCGTTCGGCGGCGTGTTCGACTCCGGCACCGGCTCCCGCTTCGGCGGGCCGGCCGCGAACATCGAGGCGTTCACCGAGACCCGCTGGGTCACGATGCGCGGCGACGTCGCCGGCTACCCGTTCTGACGCGCGGCGGGGGCGCCGAGGGCGCCCCCGCTCAGCCGACGATCCCGTCCACGAAGCACCAGCGCCAGTTCTCGCCGGGCTCGTAGCTGCGGATCACCGGGTGACGCGTGTCGTGGAAGTGCTGCGTGGCGTGCTTGCGCGGCGACGAGTCGCAGCAGCCGACGTGCCCGCACTCCAGGCACAGCCGCAGGTGCACCCACGACGAGCCCTCGCGCAGGCAGTCGACGCAGCCCTCGGCGTCGGTCTCCGGCACGCGTGCCTTCTCCAGGTGCTCGCACGTGCCCGCCGTGGCCTCGGGGGTCTCCAGCTCACGTTCCATGCCCGGCTCCTCCTCGGGTCGCTCCAGCAGCGACTCCTCGATGTCCAGTCCGTCCATCACCCGCCGGAGCACCTCGTCGTCGGCGGTGCCCCGGTCCCGCGCGGTGAGCAGGACGTCCCGCTCGGCCGCGAGCATCTCGGCGCGCAGCCGACGGTACGCGTCGCTGGGGGTCTCCTCCAGCGCGCTGAGCCTGCCGAGGTTCTCCCACGCCGAGTCCGACCGGTAGGACTGCTTGTCCCGCAACCGGTCGATGACCTCGGGCGGGTCGGCCGGGCGGCGGATTTCCTCCAGCCGGGCCAGGCCCGCGGACGTCATGTCGTGCAGCAGCGCGGCCTCCTGCAGCGCGTCCTCCGCCGGGTTGGGCGGCGGCAGGCGCAGGCGGCGTACCAGGCCGGGCAGGGTCATGCCGTGCAGCAGCAGCGTTCCGGCCACGACGACGAACGCCGCCAGCACCAGCACCGCGCGCTGCGGCGTGTCGTCCGGGAGCACGAACGCGGCGGCGAGCGTGACCACGCCGCGCATCCCGGCCCACGAGATCACCGCGAAGTACGACCACGGCGTGCGTTCGCCCGGCCGCATCCGCGCCACGAACCCGTACGCGAACACCCACACGATCCGGGCCAGGATGGTCGCGGCCAGCACCCCGGCGCAGATCAGCGTGAGCTCCCACGCGGAGAGCCGGGAGTCGCCGACCTCCTCGACGATGCGCCGCACCTGCAGCCCGATCAGCAGGAAGACCACGTTCTCCAGCAGGAACTGGACGGTGCGCCAGTTCAGCCTGCTGGCCAGCCGGGACGGCCCGGACAGCAGCTTCGGCGTCTGGTGCCCCATGATCAGCCCGGCCACGACGACCGCGACCACCCCGGAGCCGTGGATGGCCTCGGCGGGCAGGTAGGCCAGGAACGGGATGACCAGCGACCACGCGGTGTCCATCACCGGGTCGGTCAGGCGGCGGCGCAGCAGGCTCGCGGCCCACCCGATCAGCGCGCCGACCGCGACGCCCCCGCCAGCGGCGAGCAGGAAGTCGCCGCCGACCTCCCAGATGCTGACCGCGCCGGCGATCGCGGCGATGGCCGTGCGCAGCGACACGAGCGCGGCCGCGTCGTTGAGCAGGCTTTCGCCCTCCAGGATCCGCACGATGCGGCGCGGCATGCCGACCCGGCGGGCGACCGCGGTGGCGGCGACCGCGTCCGGCGGCGCGACGACCGCGCCGAGCGCGAACCCGGCGGCCAGCGGAATGCCGGGCACGATGAGCCACACGACCCAGCCGACGACGAGCGTGGTGAACACGACCAGGCCGACGGACAGGGCCGCGATCGGCACGCGGTTGGCCCGGAAGTCGTACAGCGGCGTGCGGATCGCGGTGGCGTACAGCAGTGGCGGCAGCAGGCCGATCAGGACGACCTCGGGATCGAGGTGGTAGTCCGGCACGCCGGGGACGAACGACGCCGCGACGCCGATCAGCACCAGGCACAGCGGCGGCGACCAGTTGAGGCGCTGCGCGATGCCGGTGACGACGAGGACGACGGCCACCAGCACGGCGAGCTCGACGGCGACGATCATCGGGATCGCGCCGCCGTCGCCTCACCTGCCAGCGGCGCGGCGACCTCGTAGAGACGGGGGGTGGCGCGCCAGAAGTGGCTGCGGCCGACGATCCGGCGGCGGGCGTAGCCGCGGCTTTCCAGCGTGTAGACGATCGAGGCGCACGTGGCCAGCGGGATGGCCGTCGACCGCGCGAGCGCGGTGAGGGTGAGGCCCTCACCGGCCTCGACGAGGGTCTCCAGCACGGTCAGCGTGCGGTCGACCGAGGGGGATGCCGGTCTGTCCGACGCCATGCGGGGTGCCTCTCGGGGTGATCTTCTCGGATCTCGATGATAGTCACCGGGATCCGGGAGCGTGAAGGCCACCGTCAGCACGCTGAACGTCCCGCCGGTGGCCCCTCGCGTCACTTCAGGTGCGCCCACGCCTCCGGTTCGGCGGCGAGGAACTCGGCGAACGTCCACGGGCGCCGTCCCGTGACTTGTTCGACGGTGTGGCTGGTGACCGCCACCTCGCCGGTCGCGATGGCCGCGTAGGAGCCGACCCAGCCGTCGATCTCCCAGTCCTGCGCGCCCGCCCGCGACGCGCGCGCCTCGTCCAGCGTCTCGGCGTGGTAGGTGATCTTCCGCCCGCTGACCTCGCTCAGCAGCGCCGCGGTCTCGTGCAGGTCGATGGCTTCCGGGCCGGTCACGTCGTAGACCTGGTCGGCGTGCCCGTCGTCGAGCAGGCACTCGACGGCCAGCCGCGCCACGTCCTGCCGCGCCACCCACGCCAGCCGCCCGTCGGCGGACGGGCCGCGCAGCACCCCGTCGGACCCGACGAAGTGCGGCGCGACGTCCGCGTAGAGGGTGTTGCGCAGCGCCGTCAGCCGCAGCCCGGACTCGCGGATCAGCCGCTCGGTTTCGGCGTGCTCGCGGGCGAAGGTGAACGTCGCCAGCGGGGCCGCGCCGAGGAACGAGGTGTAGACGACGCGGTCGACCCCGGCCTCGGCGGCGGCCCGGACCGCGCTGCGGTGCAGGTCCATCCGCTCCGGGCCTTCGTGGCCGGACACCAGGAACAGCGTCGAGATCCCGGCCAGCGCGTCGCGGAACCCGGCGGTGTCGGCGTAGTCCGCCGCCACGACCTCGGCGCCCTCGGTCCTGGGCGCCCGCGCCGGGTCGCGCACGCACAACCGCTGCGGCACACCCCGTTCCGCAAGGAGCGCGGCGACCCGCGAACCCAGCTGCCCGGTGGCCCCGGTGACGGCGATCCTGCCCATGGTCCTCCCTCTCACGTGCCGGCACCGGGCAGGATACGTTCGGCGGCACGCTGCCCCAGGGCCCGGTTCACCGCCGCGGGCACCTCCGCCACGTCGGTGAGGACGGCCGCCACGTAGGCGTCCGGGCGGATCACCCACACCTCGCCGGGCCGCGCGTCCAGCGCTTCGGCGAGCACGCCGGTCACGTCGATCTCGGCCAGCCGCAGGATCCGCACCGGCGCCCCGATGTCCACAGTGTCCCCGGGCGGGTCCAGGTCCACCCCGTCGGTGGTGAGCAGCAGGACGCCGTCGCGGGCCAGCTCGCGGAACCGGCCGCACGAGGAGCCGGTCACCGACACCGGCACGTCCGGCGCGAGGATCCCCGGGCCGGCCGGCGGCACCTCGCCGCGCGGCGGGCGCCCGGCGAACGGCCGAGTCGAAGCCGGTGTGGTCAGTGGCGAGTCCACGTACCAGAACGGCTCGGCCAGCCGCCCGGAGTCCACGTCCGCCCGCGCCGCCGGATCGGTGGCCGCCGCCTCCAGCACGGAGCGGCGCCGGTGGTGCTGCTCGTCGGTCTGCGGCACCAGGAAGTCCATCGTGGCGGTGGTGACGGCGATGTTCTCCAGCGCCGCCGCGTGCCGCTCGTCGTGGTAGGACTCCAGCAGCTCCTCGCCCGCCCAGCCGTGCAGGACGAACGCGAGCTTCCAGGCCGCGTTCTCGGCGTCGCCGACCCCCGAGTTGAGGCCGCGCGCGCCGAACGGCGACACCAGGTGCGCGCAGTCCCCGGCGAGCAGGACGCGGCCGACGCACATCCGGTCGGCCACCCGCGAGTGGAAGCGGTACACCGACTTCCACACGATCTCGTAGGGCTGGTCGCCGATGATCGCGCGGATGCGGGCGTCCAGCGCGCCACTGGCCTCCTCGGCGGCGAGGTCGTAGTCGCCGGGGACCTGCCAGTCGATGCGGAACGTCGAGCCGGGGCACGGGTGGATCAGCACCTGGCGGCCGGGGTTCCACTCCGGGTCGAAGTAGAACCGCCGCTCCTGCGCCCAGCCGGGCATGTCCGCGCGGATGTCGCAGATGAGGAACCGGTCGTCGAAGGAGTGCCCGCCGAAGCCGACGCCGAGCATCCGGCGGATGTCGTCGCCACGCGCCCCGGCGCAGGCCACGGCGTAGTCGGCGCGCACGTCGTCCCGGCCCTCGACGGTGAGCGTGACGCCGTCGTCGTCCTGGGCGATGCCGGTGACCCGGTGGCCCCACCGCACGTCGATCAGCGGCTCCGCGGCGATCCGCTCGTCCAGGATCTCCTCGGTGCGCGCCTGGGAGATGTTGACGAACGGCGGGAACGCCGAGCGGCCGGGGTCGGCCATGGAGTAGGCGAACAACTCGCGGTCCCGGTGGAAGGTGCGCGCGGTCGTCCAGGTGACGCCCTCGGCGGCGATCCGCCGCCCGGCGCCCACGGCCTCCCACACGTCGAGCACGTCACGCTGCTGGCAGATCGCCTTGGAGCCGACCAGGTCGCGTTCCGGCCGCCCGTCCAGCAGCACCACCGGAACGCCCCACCTGGCCAGCAGCAGCGCGGTCGTCTGGCCGACCGGGCCGTTGCCGATCACCGCGACTTTGCGGTCTCTCGTCGTCGTCATCGCTCAGCCCTGCAGCTGGTCCCAGACCTCGCGGTCCCGCTGCGCGGTCCAGATGACCGGGCGTTCGATGCCGGACAGCTCGTCCCACAGGCGGGAGACGTCGAAGGGCAGGCAGTGCTCGAAGATCGGCCAGTGGCCGTACTGCGGCGCGAGCGCGGCGTGGGTGCGCTCGAAGGCCTCCTTGAGCGTGCCGCCGGCGCGCTGGACGGCGCCGACCTCGCGGATCATCACGTCGAGGAAGCCGCGGGTCTGCTCGATCGCTGCGTCCACGGCGTCCCGGCCGCGGCTGACCGCGCCGCGGCCGCCGACCAGCGCCTCCGCGCCGAACGCCTTGACCCGGTCCAGCGTGCCCGAGGCCCAGTCGCGGTGGAAGGCGTCGCCGGTGTAGAGCGCCGCCTCGGCCTCCACCAGGTCGCCCGCGAACAGGATCTTCTGGCGCGGCAGCCACGCCACGATGTCGCCCTCGGTGTGCCCGCGGCCGCAGTACTGCAACACGAGGTCGCCGCGGTCGCCGCCGAGGTCGATGGTGAGCCGGTCGGAGAAGGTCAGCGTGGGCCAGGTCAGGCCGGGCACCGACTCGGCGCCCTTGGCCAGCCGCGGCATGCGGCCGAACTCGCTCTCCCAGTCCTCCTTGCCGCGCTCGGCGACCAGGGCGCGGGTGTTCTCGTGCGCGACGATCACCTCGGCGTCGAACGCGGACGCGCCGAGCACGCGCACCGCGTGATAGTGCGACAGCACGAGGTACCGGACGGGCTTGTCGGTGTGCTCGCGCAGCTTCGCGAGCCAGTCCCGGGCGGCGACGGGGGTGGCCAGCGCCTCGAAGCAGACGAGGAAGTCCTCCCCCTCGATGGCGCCGACGTTCGGGTCGCCCTCCGCGGTGAGCGCGTAGACCCCGTCCTCGAGCACCTCCAGGGTCTGCTCCTTCTCCGTCAGGTCGCCGGACGAGGCGAACGACTTCTGAGCCACCCCGCACCTCCTTTGATCAAAGCTTTGACTATTTGACGGACGTCAGGGTAACGCGGACCACTCCGCAAGGGAAGACTACTTCCGAATCAGGACGCTGTTCGGATGAGCGGGCGGGCAGCGCCTAGCCTGGGGCGCATGACCGCAGAACCGGCTGCCCCCGACGAGCTGGACTACCTGACGTTCGTGGACTACGCGATCGCGCGGACGACCGCCGAACTGCCGGCGGTCGACGCCACCGCGATGCGCCTCGGTCTGACGCTGCACCGCCTGACCAGCGCACTCGTGTACGACTGGGAGTCGACCGTGCACCGGCCGCGCGGGTGGAGTTGGGGCGGGTTCCGGGTCCTGTTCGCGCTGTGGCTGGCCGGCCCGATGGAGGCGAAGCGTGTCGCGCAGCTGTCCGGGATGAGCCGCGCTGCGGTGTCCGCCCTGGTCAACACGCTGGAGCGGGACGGGCTCGTGTCGCGCAAGCAGGCCGAGCACGACCGGCGCGCGGTGCTGCTGAACCTCACCGAGGCCGGCCACGAGGCGATCACCAGCGCCTACGAGGCCCACAACGCCCGCGAGCAGGCGTGGGCCAACGCGCTGACCAAGCCGGAGCAGACCATCCTGATCGGCCTACTGGAGAAGCTCACGACGAGCCCCGCGGCGATGGACGCCAAGCGCCGGTTCTAGGAACTGGCCCCTTGGCGCCCGTGGCGCAGGTCACTACGATGTCCCGCCGCGTTTGTCAAAGCTTTGACCGATTCAGGCGGCCGGGAGCACCGCTTCGATGGCCTCGACGACCTCCGGGGCCTCCGGGTCGGTCCGCGGCCGGAAGCGCGCCACGACCTTGCCGTCCGGGTCGACGAGGAACTTCTCGAAGTTCCACTGCACGTCCCCGCTCACGCCGTCGGCGTCCGGCGTCTCCACCAGCTCGGCGTACACCGGGTGCCTGCCGGGGCCGTTGACCTCGATCTTTTCGAACATGGGGAACGTGACGCCGTAGGTCGCCGAGCAGAACGTGGCGATCTCCTCGGCGCTGCCCGGCTCCTGGCCGGCGAACTGGTTGCACGGGAACCCGACGACGGAGAAACCCTTGTCCCCGTAGCGTTCCTGCAGCCGCTCCAGCGCGGCGTACTGCGGCGTCAGGCCGCACTTCGAGGCGACGTTCACGACGAGCAGGGCCTTGCGGCCCAGCCCGCCCAGCGTCGCGGTTTCACCGGCGAGCGTGCGCAGCTCGATGTCAGCCAGGGCCATGACAGATCCTCCGCGGTGGTCGGCAGCTACCACCTGTGGCAACGCCGGCCCGGCCGCGCCGTTCCCCTCCCGGCGGCGACCGTGACCAGCGTTACACCCGATCAGCCGAGCCGTTGCGCCGGAACCGGCGCGATCCCCTCCGCCGGCTTCAGCCCGAGCGCGTCCAGCAGCAACGCGCAGTCCTCGGCGTTCGCCGCCGCGGACGCGACCGCGCGCACCGCGCGCCGGCGCTGCGCCGCGATCATCTCGGTGTCCTCGGCCGACGTGACCGGGACGTTGAAGTCGGCGACCTCCTGCAGGTGCTCTCGCATGTTCATCCCCTGTCCGCACGTGATCCGTGTAGGGCGGCGGCGCCCCGGGTAGCCAAGAGACCGGAGAAAGGAGCGGTTGATGAACTACTCCCCGGACCCGGTGCGTGCCGAGGGCCCGGCCGCCGTTACCGAAGGTACCCCGGACGGGCCGACCGTGCTGGTGCTCGATCCGACCGGCCTGGCCAAGCACAAGGGACTTCCGGCGACCTGGCGGGACAAGACGAGCCAGTGGCAGGTCGTGTGGTGCCGCCTGCCCTCCGACGGCGGGCTGACCCAGGCCGACGACCTCCTGTCCGACCCGCCCGCCGAGGCGGTGCACGTGGTGGCGAGCGGGCCGTTCGCCGACGGGGCGTTGCGGCTGGCGGAAAAGCACAGCGGCGCGCTGCGCTCGCTCCTGCTGGTCGACCCCGCCGCGGACCAGTTCGTGCCGCCGGGCGACGGCGAGATCGCCGACCGGCACTGGGAGGACGACCACCGGGAGCGGATCGACGCGCTCGCGAAGTCCGGTGTGCCGGTGCGGGTCGTCGCACACAGCACCGGCGGCGCCGAGGACCGGATCCCCGCGCCGCTGCCGCTGGGCCACCCGGACGTGGTCGCGGGTGTCGAACGCGCGATCGCCGAACTCGAGAACACCCACTGACACGAGGAGGGAATCCGCGTGACCGAGCCCGACGAGGAGTCCGTGCGCGAGGCGCTGGAGCGGGAATCGCCGCTGCCGCCCGACCCCGAGGCGCCGGAGGCCGACGCGCTGGCGCAACGGCAGAACGTGCACGCTCCGCGGCAGACCGGCCTGGAGCCCGGGCTCCCGGCCGAGGCGGACCCCGGCGACGTCGCCGAGCAGCAGCGCGAAGTGGAGTTCGAGACGGACGAGGAGGCGCTGCGTGGCTGACCCCGCCCGGATCGTGATCATCGGCGGGGGCTACGTCGGCGCCACCACGGCCCGGCAGCTGCGCAAGCGGCTCACCGCCGAGGAAGCCCAGCTGACCGTGATCGACCCGCGGTCCTACATGACGTACCAGCCGTTCCTCGCCGAGGCCGCGGCCGGTTCCGTCGAGCCGCGGCACGTGGTCGTGCCGCTGCGCGAGGTGCTGCCCGGCTGCAAGGTGATGGCCGCGGAGGCGACCGGCGTGGACACCACGTCCAAGTCGGTCACGCTGCGCGTCGCCGACGGGCACGTCGAGCAGCTCGGCTACGACGTCCTCGTGGTGGCGCCCGGCTCGGTGTCCAAGACGCTGCCGATTCCCGGCCTGGCCGAGCACGGCATCGGCTTCAAAACCCTGGAGGAGGCCGTCTACCTGCGCAACCACGTGCTGTCCCGGCTCGACCTGGCGGCCAGCACGATGGACCGGGAGTTGCGGCGCAAGCTGCTGACGTATGTGTTCGTCGGTGGCGGCTACGCGGGCATCGAGGCGATGGCGGAGCTGGAGGACATGACCCGCCACGCGCTGAAGGACTACGGCATCGACCGCTCCGAGCTGCGGTGGGTGCTGGTCGAGGCGGCCGACCGGATCATGCCGGAGGTCAGCTCGTCGCTGGCGAGCTACACCCTCGACGTGCTGACCAAGCGCGGTTTCGAGGTGCACCTGGGCACGACGCTCAAGTCGTGCGAGGACTGCCACGTCGTGCTGGGTGACGACACCGAGTTCGACGCCGACACGATCGTCTGGACCGCGGGCGTCAAGCCGAGCCCGATGCTCGCCGACACCGACCTGCCGCTGAACCCGCGCGGCCGGGTGTGCTGCGCGACGACGCTGGAGGTGGACGGCGCGCCGGGCGTGTTCTCGGCCGGTGACGCCGCCGCGGTGCCGGACGTGACCAGCAAGGAGCCGGGCGCGGTGTGCGCGCCGTCGGCGCAGCACGCGTCGCGGCAGGCGGTCGTGCTGGCGAAGAACATCGTCGCGACGCTGCGCGGCGGGCCGCTGGAGGGGTACCGGCACTCCTACGCGGGGTCGGTCGCGAGCCTGGGCCTGTACCAGGGTGTCGCGCAGATCTACGGCGTGAAGCTGCGTGGCTGGCCGGCGTGGGCGCTGCACCGCGCGTACCACCTGATGACCATGCCGACCGCGCACCGCAAGACGCGGATCGCCGCGGACTGGCTGATCTCGCTGCCGTTCCGGCGCCAGGTCGTCGCGACCGGCGAGCAGCACCACCCGCGGGAGCAGTTCGTGCGAGCCAGCCAGAGGTAGCTGTGGGGTTCCCGGTCGCCCGCAAGCTGATCGACAGCCACCTGGTGTCGGGTGAGCCGGTGCCGGGGCGCGAGATCGGTCTGCGGGTCGACCAGACCCTCACCCAGGACGCCACCGGCACGCTGGTGATGCAGGAGCTGGAGGCGCTGGGGCTGGACCGCGCGCGCACCGAGGTGAGCGTCCAGTACGTGGACCACAACCTGCTGCAGGCGGACGAGAAGAACGCCGAGGACCACGCGTTCCTGCGGTCGGCGTGCCGGCGGTTCGGGTTGTGGTTTTCCAAGCCGGGCAACGGGGTTTCGCACCCGACGCACATGGCGCGGTTCGGGGTGCCGGGCCGGACGATGGTCGGGTCCGACTCGCACACGTGCGCCGCCGGGTCGCTCGGCATGCTCGCGATCGGGGTCGGCGGGCTGGAGGTCGCGATGGCGATCGCCGGGGAGCCGCTGTACCTGCGGATGCCGGAGATCTGGGGCGTGCGGCTGACCGGCGAGCTGCCGGAGTGGGTGTCGGCCAAGGACGTGATCCTGGAGATGCTGCGCCGGCACGGCGTCAAGGGCGGGCTGAACCGGATCGTGGAGTACCACGGTCCGGGGCTGGCGTCGTTGTCGGCGATGGACCGGCACGTCATCGCGAACATGGGTGCGGAACTCGGCGCCACGACGACGGTCTTCCCGGCGGACGAGGCGGTGTTCGAGTTCCTGCGGGCGCAGGACCGGGCTGCGGATTTCGAGGAGCTCGTCGCCGATCCGGACGCGGTGTACGACATCGCGGAGGAAATCGACCTGTCGGCGCTGGAGCCGCTGATCGCGTGCCCGTCGTCGCCGGACAACGTGGTGCCCGTGCGGGAGGTGGCGGGCACCGAGGTGCGGCAGGTGGTGATCGGCTCGTCGGCCAACCCGGGGCTGCGGGACTTCGCCGTGGCGGCGGCGATGGTGCGCGGGCGGCAGACGCACGACGCGGTGAGCTTCGACGTGAACCCCACGTCGCGGGAGATCCTCGCCGACCTGACCAAGATGGGCGCGACGCTCGACCTGGTGTCCGCGGGCGCGCGGCTGCACCAGGCGGGGTGCCTGGGGTGCATCGGGATGGGGCAGGCGCCGGCGGCCGGGCACAATTCGTTGCGCACGTTCCCGCGGAACTTCCCAGGCCGGTCCGGGACGCGGGAGGACCGGGTGTGGCTGTGCTCGCCGGAGACCGCGACGGCGGCAGCGCTGACCGGGGTGATCACCGACCCGCGTGAGCTGAGCATGGGTTACCCGTCGGTGGTGCTGCCCGAGCGGGCGACGGTCAACACGGCGATGCTGGTGCCGCCGCTCCCGCCGGAGCGGGCCGCGCGCGAGGAACTGGTCAAGGGGCCGAACATCTCGTCGCTGCCGGACTTCCCGCCCCTGCCGGACGACATCGAGGCCATCGTGCTGCTGAAGGTGGGCGACAACATTTCGACGGACGAGATCTCCCCGGCCGGCGCGGCGGCCCTGCCGTTCCGCTCGAACATCCCGAAGCTGGCCGACTTCACGTTCACGCGCGTCGACGAGACGTACCCGTCGCGGGCGCGCGAGACCGAGGGCGGGCACTTCGTCGTCGGCGGGGACAACTACGGGCAGGGCTCGTCGCGGGAGCACGCTGCCATCACGCCACGGCACCTCGGGCTGCACGCGGTGATCGCCAAGTCGTTCGCGCGGATCCACTGGCAGAACCTCGCCAACTTCGGGATCCTCGCGCTGGAGTTCACCGATCCGGCGGACTACGACCGCATCGAGCAGGGACACGTGCTGGCGCTGCGCGGGTTGCGCGCGCAGTTGCCCGAAGGCGAGGAGATCACGGCGACCGACACGACCGCGGGGGTGGGCATCCCGCTGCGGCACCGGCTCTCCCCGAGGCAGGTGGAGGCCGTCCTGGAGGGCGGCCGAATCCCCCTCCTCGCCCGAGGCTGAACCTGGCCTGCGCGGGCCGCCCAATCACGGCAGCCGCGTGAGCCCCTCTCGCGACGAGGCCTCCTGGGTTGGAGCTTGGTTTCAGTTGTCAAAATCCAGGTTCTGCACCTCCCTTGTGGACAGTCGGCTCATCGCAGCCAGGAACGTGGCGTCGGCGCCAGGCGGAGCCGCTGGGGTGGCCGCCGCACGGCCGGGAGCAGCTCCGCTGGGGCCGGGGATCTGCTCAGCCAGACGAACACCTGCTCGCCCTCGCGGACCGGCAGGCGCGGATAGTCGTTGCGCTGCACGGAAGTCCGGAAGGACGCCAGCGGTGTCGCGCCCGCTTCGGTGAGCGCGGGCACCAGTTCGCGCTGGAAGAACGCCGGAAACGCGCCAGGATCGTCCGGGTGGCAGATCACGATCTCGAACGGTGCCGCACCGCCCCCACCCGCACCAGCGGCCGACGATCCACGAGCCACGCCGGATTCACCGCTCACCGGGCCCGGCGGCGAACCACCAGCCACGCCGGATCCACCACTCACCGGACCCGGCGGCGAACCACCAACCACGCCGGATCCACCACCCACCGGACCCGGCCGCGAAACACCAACCACGCCAAGGCCACCGCTCACCGAGACCGGCGGCGAACCCCCAGCCGCGCCAAGATCCCCGCTCACCAGCGTCAGCAGCAGCACGTCGTCGGAATCCGCCATCGTCGCGTTGGCGGCTTCGCGGTGTTTCAGCCACGCGGGATGTCGTTCATAGAACGCGGCCAGCGATTCGGCTCTCCGGGAGGCGTCCGGGAAGCCCCGGATCCACACGAAGCGGTCCGGGTCGTCCAGGTCGCGGAACTGGCCGTACACCCGCATGTCCACCTCGGCCTGCGACTCCACGAACTCGCGGTCGAACAACGCCACCAACTCGTCGCGCCGTCCCGGATGCAGCGTGTACTGCCGGAGCTCGAACAGCTCGGTCATCGGGTCCCCCTCGTCGTGATCCAACCGGCACGCCGAGGTTAGCGACCACCACCGACAATTCCGGGTCGCGACGGGTTGCCATCGTCCGGTTCACTTCACCTGTCCGAAAAACTCCGACATCCCGCCGACACCGTCGGCTGCCATCCTGAGCCCGGAAACGATCGAGGAGGCAGCGGTTGAGCACCACCCCAGCGCAGGCACGGCGATCCCCCGCGGAACGGGTTCTCGCCTTCGTCGAACGGGTCGGCAACCGGCTGCCGGACCCGTTCTTCCTGTTCGTCTACCTGTTCGCCGCACTCGCGGTGATCACCACCGTCGTCGCGGCCTGCCACGTCACCGTCACCGTTCCGGGCACGGCGCAACCGGTGGCGGTCAAGGGCCTGTTCACCGGCGAGGGCGTGCGATTCCTGCTGAGCAAGCTCGTCGACAACTTCGTCACCTTCCCGCCGCTGGGCAACGTGCTGGTGATGCTGCTGGCCGTGGGCCTGGCCGAACGTGCCGGCTTGCTCGAAGCCGCCGTGCGCGCCGTCTTCTCGCGCGCCCCGCGCTGGCTGCTGCCGTTCGCGGTGTCGCTGGTGTCGTTCCAGGCGCACGTCATGGCGGACGCGGGCATCATCGTCATCCCGCCGCTGGCCGCGCTCGTGTTCCGCGCGGCCGGGCGGCATCCGGTGGCCGGTGCGATCGGCGGTTTCGCCTGCGTCACCGGCGGTTACGGCGCCGGGACGCTGCTCGGCAGCTACGACGCGCTGCTGTCCGGGCTCACCCAGAAGGCGGTGACCGTCGTCCCGGTCGCGGTGCAGCCGCAGGTCACGATGGCGATGAACTGGTTCTTCACCGCCGCGGCCGGGCTGATCCTGCCGTTCCTCGGCGCGTGGCTCATCGCCCGCGTGCTGGAGCCCCGGCTCGGCCCCTACACGCCGCCCGATGGCGCGGAGGAGGAGACGAGCGCGGCGCTGACACCGGTGCAGCGCAAGGGTTTGCGGCGCGCCGCGATCGTGCTCGCGGTCTACGTGGCGGTGGTCGCCGTGGCGTGGCTGCTGCCGGGCAGCCCGCTGCGCGGCGAGAACGGCTCGCTGATCAACTCACCGCTGCTCACCGGGCTGGTCCTGGTGCTGTTCCTGGCGTTCGCGATCACCGGCATCACCTACGGGATCACGACCGGCACCATCACCAAGCCCGGCGACGTCCCGTCGATGATGGCCGAGGCCGTCAAGGACATGGCGGGCTACATCGTGCTGATCCTCGCGATCTCGCAGTTCATCGCCGTGTTCACGTGGAGCAACCTGGGCACCCTGCTGGCCGTGCGCAGCGCGGAGTTCCTGCAGTCGGTGCACCTGACCGGGTTCGCCGGGATCCTCGCGTTCGTGGTGCTGGTGTCGGTGCTGAACCTGTTCATCACGTCCGGCTCGGCGCTGTGGTCGCTCGTCGCGCCGGTGTTCGTGCCCGCGTTCATGCTGCTGGGTTACGACCCGGGGTTCGTGCAGGCCGCCTACCGCATCGGCGACTCCGCCACGCAGATCATCACCCCGCTCAGCCCGTACCTGTTCGTGTTGCTGACCGTGCTGCGCCGCTACGAACCGGACCTCCGCCTCGGCACGCTGATCGCCAGGACCTCGATCTTCGTGATCCCGTTCTGGGTGGTGTGGGCGGCGTTGCTGGCCGTGTTCTACTTCGGGGACATCCCGTTCGGGCCGGGGGTGCACGTGCACCTGCCGCGTTGAGAGGAGCCTGATGGATCTGGTCGCCCTGCGCCGGGACGTGCACGCGCACCCCGAACCCGCCTTCTGCGAGGTGCGGACGGCGGCGACGGTCCTCGCGCACCTGCGGGAACTCCCGGTGGAGGTGCGGACCGGCGTCGCGGCGATGCGGCGCGAGGGCGTGCCCGCGTACCCGGACGAGGCCACGCTCCAGGACTTCGCCGACCGGGCGGTCGCGTCGGGCGCGGACGCCGCGGACGTGCGGCGGTTCGCCACCGAGGGCACCGCGATCGTCGCCGACCTCGCCGGCCGCCGCCCCGGCCCGGTCTGGGCGCTGCGGTTCGACATGGACGCGCTGCCGGTCACCGAGGCCGACGACCCCGCGCACGCGCCCGCTGTGAACGGGTTCCGCTCGCGGTACGAGGGGTTCATGCACGCCTGCGGGCACGACGGGCACGTGGCGATCGGGCTGGCGCTGGCGCGGCGGCTAGCCGACCGCGACTTCCCCGGCACGGTGCGGTTCCTGTTCCAGCCCGCCGAGGAGGGCGGCCGGGGCGCCCGCGCGATGCTCGCCGCGGACGCCGTCGCCGGGGTCGACCGCTTCCTGGCCGTGCACCTCGGCCTCGACCTGCCCACGACGACCGTGGCGGCCGGGATCACCGGCATCTTCGCGACGACGAAGATGCGCGCGCGGTTCACCGGGGTCGCCTCGCACGCGGCGGCGGCGCCCGAGGACGGCCGCAACGCACTGCTCGCCGCCGCGACCGCCGTGCTCGGCATCCACGGCCTGCCACGGTTTTCCGCCGCCGACACGCGGGTCAACGTCGGCACCCTGCACGCCGGGGGCAACGTCAACATCGTGCCCGCGGTGGCGGAGCTGACCTGCGAGGCGCGGTCGAAGGACGGCGCGGTGAACGCGGACCTCACCGAGCGGATCAAGCAGGTCCTGTGTGGAGCCGCGCAGGCGCAGGGCGTGGCGGTGGAGATCGAGGAGACCGGCGGCTCGACGTCGCTGAACTGCGACGACGAACTGCTGGATGCGGTGCTCGCGGCGGCCGGCGCGACCGGGCACGGCGAGCGGGCGCTGCGGACGCACGAGATGGGCGGCAGCGACGACGCCAGCCTGTTCGCCGAGGCCGTGCAGCGCGCGGGCGGTCTCGCGACCTACACGGTGGTCGGTGGCGGCAACCCCGCGCCGCACCACAACCCGTACTTCGACGTGGACGAGGCGGCGTTGCCCGTCGCGGTCGACGTGCTGGAAGCTCTGGTGCGCCAGGTCACACGTACGGATGACAATACGTAGCCGACTCGGTGGTTCGGCTGATGTGTGCTCGTCTCGCCGAGGGGCACCCTTTGTGGTATGACCGCGCAAGACATGCAGGCCCTGGCCGACACGGCCGCCGGGCTCATCCTGTTCCACAACGGCTTGTGGGGAGCGCCCACGTGCTACATGTGGGCCGGCCCCGACGGCGCCGCGGCAGGGCGCGTCCCGCCATGGGAGTGCGAAGCGCTCGACCGGCTCCGCTGGCGCAAGCTGATCACCGCACCGTCCGGCTCGGGAGTCGAGGACGTGCCCGTCGTGCCCACCGAGGCCGGCCTCGCCGCGCTGCGGGCGCAGCGGGCACACGCCGCCTGAAGATCGCGGTCAGCGCACCAGCGCGCTGAAGTCCTCCGTGAACCGGGCCAGCAGCTTCGCGAGCGCGGCCCGGTCGTCCGGATCCCACCCTTCCGTCACCTCGGCCACGACCCGGGCGCGGAACGCCTGGATCTCCTCGATCGCCCGCCGGCCGTCGGCCGTGGGTTCCAGCAGTGACCGGCGGCCGTCGGCCTGATCGGCGCATCGGCGCACCAGTCCCGCTTCCAGAGCTTGCGCGGTCAAGCGGCTCGCGCGGGGCTGATCGATCCCGAGCGCGGCGGCGGCCTCGGTGACCGTCGGCGGCCGATCGGCCGCCGCGACGACGTCCAGCAGCTCGTACACGGCGTCCGGAACCGGGCTGGTCCTCCCCCGCTCACGCGACAAGCGGCCCAGCGCGCGGCGCGACTGCGCCCGGCGCAGGGTGGCCAGCGCGCGGGCGATCGAATCGGCGTTGCGGTCCATCCCCGTCCTCATCCATACTCGAAGACAACTACATGTCATTTTACATAGGAGTTGTCGTGGACCCGCTCGACAAGCCGATCGGTTTCTGGCTCAAGCACCTGCACAACCTGCTGGAGGACGGCCTCACCCGGGTGCTCGCCGACCACGCCCTGACGCGGCGGCACTGGCAGGCGCTGAACACCTCGCGCCACGGCGAGGAGGTGCTCGAGGTGTTCGACGGCGCCGCGGAGGCACGGGCCGATCTGGTGGCCCGCGGCTGGATCACCGCGGACGGCACGCTCACCGACGAGGGCCGCGCCGCGCGGACCGAGATCGCCGAGCGGGTGCGGCGCTTCCGCGAACTGTCCGTCGCCGGGCTGACGGAGGACCAGTACGCGGATGCTCTGCGGGTTCTGGCGACTATGGCGGCCAATCTCGAGGGTGCGCGTTAGGTCTCCAGCTCCGCGTGCACCTCCCGCAACAGGGCCGCCGCCGCGGGGACAGCGGTCGCGCCGTCGCGTGAATCAGCGACACCGACCACCGCAGCGGCTCGGCCAGCGGCACCTGCCATGGCCGAAACCCAGTGACGGCGGCCCACAATCCGGACGCTGCGCGTTAGGTCTCCAACTCCGCGTGCACCTCCCGCAGCAAAGCCGCCGCCGCGGGGGACAGCGGTCGCGCCGTCGCGTGGATCAGCGACACCGACCACCGCAGCGGCTCGGCCAGCGGCACCTGCACCACGCCCGCCATGTCCCCCGCGGCACCCGAGGGCAGGAAGCCGATCCCGAGTCCCTGGCAGATCAGGGCCCGCGCGGTGCCGTAGTCCGACACCTCCAGCGGCACCTGCCTGCTCAGCCCGGCCCCGGCGAAGGCGCGGTCCACCAGCGTCCGGTTCCCCCACCCCACCGGGAAGTCCACGAAGGACTCCTCCGCCAGCTCGGCGAGCGTCACCCCGCTCCGGCTCGCCAGCGGGTGGTCCGGCCCGGCCAGCAGGCTCAGGTCCTCCTCCGTCACGATCTCGTGCGCCAGCCCCGCCGGCACCTTGCCCGCCAGTGACGCCAGTGCCAGGTCCATCCGCCCGTCGAGCACCGCCCGCACGTGTCCCGCCGAGCCCGACGGCGAGTACTGCAACCGCACGGCCGCGTGCGGGTGCCGTCGCGAGAACCGGCCCAGCAGCCGCGGCACGTTGACCCGCCCGGTCGACAGGAGGGTGCCCATCGTGACCGCACCCCGGACTTCGCCGCTGGCTCCCGCCGCGGCCTGCGCCGCCGCGCGCGCCGCTGCCAGGGCGGTCCGCGCCTCGGGCAGCATCGCGGCGCCGGCGGCGGTCAGCGCGACCCGCCGGCTGTCCCGGTCGAACAGCTCGGCCCCGACCTCCCGCTCCAGCGCCCGGATCGCCGTCGACACCGCCGACTGCACGACCCGCAACCGCTGCGACGCGCGCGTGAAGCTCAGCTCCTCGGCGACCGCCACGAAGTACGACAGCTGACGCAGTTCCACGACATCCATCTAACACCGAGATAGCTGCCAGCGAAAACATTCGTTGGACGAGATGAGCAAACGGGCGCACTCTGGGGTCGTGATCATCGAGACCCTTCCCCCGCGCACCACGTCCCGCCGTCACGGCGCGGGCTTCTGGCTCGTCGCCTACACCTTCGCGGTGACCATGGGGTTCTCCGCCGCCCCGGCCCCGCTCTACGTGCTCTACCAGGCCAAGGACGGGTTCGGCCCGTTCACCGTCACCCTCGTCTTCGCCGCGTACGCGCTGGGCGTGATCGCCAGCCTGTTCGTCGCCGGGCACGTGTCCGACTGGGTGGGCCGTCGGCGCGTGCTGGTGCCCGCGGTCCTGGTCAACGTGCTCGCCGGGGTCGTGTTCCTGGCCTGGTCGGCGGTGCCCGCGCTGCTCGCGGCGCGGTTCCTGTCCGGCATCAGCATCGGCCTGCTCACCGCGACCGCCACCGCGCACCTGACCGAACTGCACCTCGCGGCGCGGCCGGGCACTTCGCGGACCCGGGCGGACGTCGTGGCGACCGCGGCGAACCTCGGCGGCATCGGCCTCGGCCCGCTCGTCGCCGGGCTGCTGGCCGAGTACGCCGGCGACCCGCTGCACGTGCCGTACCTGGTGTTCCAGGTGCTGATGCTGATCGGCGCGCTCGCGGTGACGCTGGCGCCGGAGACCGTGACCGCCACGCGCGTGCGCTACCACCCGCAGCGGGTGTCGGTGCCGCCGCACGCCCGCGCCCGCTACCTGGCGGCCGGGGCGGCCGCGCTCGCGGAGTTCGCCGTGTTCGGCATGTTCACCTCGCTCGCACCGGGGTTCCTGGCGAACACGCTGCACCAGCACTCGCACGCGCTGGCCGGGGCGAGCGTGTTCGCGGTGTTCGGGGCCGCCGCGGTCGCGCAGATCGTGCTGGCGCGGACGGCGCTGCGGCGGTTGCTCGCCACCGGGCTCGGCCTGCTCACGACGGGCCTGGTGCTGGTGACGGTCGCGGTGTGGCTGCCCAGCCTCGCGCTGTTCCTGCTCGGCGCGGCGCTCGCGGGCGCCGGAGCGGGCGCCGGCTTCAAGGCCAGCGTCGGGATCGTGCTCGGCCTGGCCCCGGCGGAGAACCGCGGCGAGGCGCTGTCCGGGCTGTTCCTGGCCGCCTACGCCGGGCTCGCGGTGCCGGTGCTCGCGCTCGGGGTGGCCACGCAGGTGGTGGACGCGCGGATCGCGCTGGCCGGGTTCACCGTGGCGCTGCTGGCGATCCTGGCCACCGTGGTGCGGCGGCTGTTCCGGGCGAGCTGAGCGCCTGCACGTCCGCATAGGACGGAACCGGCGGGATGGCACCGTCCGTCGCGACCGCGTCGACCGTGCGGACGACGGCCTCCAGCGCGGCCCGGAACAGCAGCGAGCCGCAGCTGACCCGCCGGACACCGAGCTCGGCGAGCCGCCGCAGGGGCGGGCCCGCCAGGACGTTCACCGGGGCGTCGACCGCCGCGACCACCGCGGCGATCGTCGTCTCGTCCGTCAGTCCGGGCACGAACACCCCGTCGGCCCCGGCGTCCCGGTAGGCGCGGACACGGGCGACCGGGTCCTCGCCGGTGCCGAGCCAGTGCGTGTCGGTGCGGGCGTTGACGAACAGGCCGGGCGCGGCGTCCTTGAGTGCGGCGATCAGCCGCTGCTGGTGCGCCGGCTCGGCGAGGCGCCCGCCGTCGCGGCCGTCCTCGATGTTCACCCCGGCCACGCCGAGCGCGTCGAGTTCCGCGCCGAGGGCGGCGACCTCGCCGGGGTCGTCCGAGAAGCCGCCTTCGATGTCGACGGTGACGTAGCAGGGCAGCCGGGTCAGCCTGCGGGCGAGGGCGACGGTCTCGTCCTTGGTCGCCCCGGTCCCGTCGGGCAGGCCCGCCGCGGCGGCGACGCCCAGGCTGGTGGTGCCGATGGCCGCGAAGCCTTCGGCGACGAGGACGGCCGCGGACGCGTAGTCCCAGGCGTTGGGCAGCAGCAGGGGTTTCCCGGTCCGGTGCAGCTCGGCGAAGGTCATGCCGGAACGCTAACGCCGGGAATTGTCGGTGGTGGCCGATACGATCCGTGCTGTGAGCAACCCCCACCTGGAACCGGACCCGGTCTTCGCGGGCGCGCCCCTAGACCGGGCCCGGCGCGCCGCGCTCGTCGTGCACGGGCGGGGTCAGACGCCGGACTACATGCTCGCGATCCTCGACCGGGTCGCGGTGCCGGACATCGCATACGTGCTGCCACGGGCGGCGGGGCAGACGTGGTACCCGGCGGGGTTCATGCAGCCGCTCGCGGTGAACCAGCCGTGGGCGGACCACGCGCTGGACGCGATGGCGGCGTTCTTGGCGCGCATCGCGGAGGCCGGGATCGGGGCGGAGGACGTGTTCCTGGTCGGGTTCTCGCAGGGGGCGTGCCTGTTGTCGGAACTGCTGGTGCGCTCGCCGCGGCGGTACGCCGGGGCGGCGCTGCTGACCGGCGGGTACCTGGGGCCGGAGGAGCGCGCGCCGGCGGGGTCGCTGGCGGGCACGCCGGTGTTCGCGGGCACGAGCCGCTACGACGAGTGGGTGCCGCTGGAGCGAGCGGAGTCCACGGCGAGACTGCTGGAGCGGATGGGGGCCGCGGTGACGCTGCGCGTGTACGACGACCGCGAGCACCTGGTGAACGACGACGAGATCGCGGAGGTGCGGAAGCTGCTGACGAGCTGAGGTCCGCCCGCCGCGGTGATCTCTCGGGTCACTCGCGCCCAGGCGGCCGGGACAGGCCGCGGCGCTCAGGGGACGACCGCAGCCAGGGGGGCGGGACAGACCACGGCGCCCGGGGACGATCCCAGCCAGACGGGCGGGACAGACCGCGGCACCCAGGGGACGACCGCAGCCAGACGGGCGGGAGACACCGCGGCACCCAAGGAACGATCCCAGCCAGACGGGCGGGACACACCGCGGCACCCAAGGAACGATCCCAGCCAGACGGGCGGGACACACCGCGGCACCCAAGGAACGATCCCAGCCAGACGGGCGGGACACACCGCGGCACCCAAGGAACGATCCCAGCCAGGCGGGCGGGACACACCGCGGCACCCAAGGGACGATCGCGGTTCCAGGCCAAGATCGGTCCGGTACGGCGGCTCGGTGGCGACACACGGGCGGCGAGACCTCACCGCGCAATCGGCTCCCGCGGAAACACCCGCGCCCCACCCGGAGAACCACACGCCCGGCCGATCCCCCGCGCCGCCGCCTGGACCAGTGGCGCCAGCGCCGCCGGCTGGGCACCATCGGCGTGCACCACCAACGACACGGCCGCCGTCACCGCACCCGAACCATCCCAAACCGCGCAGCGATACCTCACCGCGCGACACGCGGGCGGCGATGCCTCACCGCGCAATCGGCTCCCGCGGAAACACCCGCGCCCCACCCGGAGAACCACACGCCCGGCCAATACCCCGCGCCGCCGCCTGCACCAGTGGCGCCAGCGCCGCCGGCTGGGCACCATCGGCGTGCACCACCAGCGACACGGCCGCGATCACCGCGCCGGAACCGTCCCGCACGGGCGCCGCCACCGAGACCGCGTCCGTGGTCACCTGGCCGTCGCTGACGGCGTAGCCGGTCTGGCGCACCGCGGCGAGCATCTCGCGCAACCGGGCCGGGCTCGTCACCGTCTTCGGCGTATACGCCTGCAACGGCGCGGCCAGCACCTCCTCCTGCACCTCCACCGGCGCGTGCGCGAGCAGCGCCAGCCCGACGCCCGTCGCGTGCAGGGCGAACCGGCCGCCCACCCGCGTCCACACCGGAACCGCCTTGCGGCCGGAAATCCGCTCCACGAACACGAGTTCCAGGCCCTCCCGCACGGCGAGCTGCACGTTCTCGTGCGTCACCTCGTACAGGTCCTCCAGGAACGGCATCGCCGCCTCGCGCAGGGCCAGCCCGCGCGGCGCCAGCGAAGCGACCT
Organism: Amycolatopsis sp. NPDC006125; assembly: GCF_040614195.1. Classification (NCBI taxonomy): domain Bacteria; kingdom Bacillati; phylum Actinomycetota; class Actinomycetes; order Pseudonocardiales; family Pseudonocardiaceae; genus Amycolatopsis; species Amycolatopsis sp. NPDC006125. Next base: position 10,453 of record NZ_JBEXTZ010000066.1, on the reverse strand, counting down.
CCCACAGCCGCAGCCCGACGCGGTACCGGCCGTCCGCGCCGCGCTCCAGCGCGCCCCACGCGACCAGCTCCGCGACCCGCCGGTGCGCGGTCGCCAGCGACAGCCCGGCCCGGCGCGCCAGCTCCGACAGCGTCAGCTCGGGGCATTGCGGGGTGAACGCGCCGAGCAGCGCGAGCACCTTGCCGGTCACCGTCCGGACTTCGCCGTCCATCCGATCATCCTGCCCCGCGCCGGCCTACAGATCCAGCACGAGCCGCGGCCCGCACGAACGCGACACGCAAATCATCATCGTGTCGTTCGCGGCGCGCTCGGACTCCGTGAGCAGCGAGTCCCGGTGGTCCGGCACCCCGTCGAGCACCGGCGTCTCGCACGTCCCGCAGGTGCCCTCCTGACACGACGACAGCACGCTCACCCCGGCCTCCTCGACCGCCGCCAGGATCGACTTGTCCGGGGGCACGGTCACCGTCCGGCCGGACGCGGCAAGCTCCACCTCGAACGTGGTCCGCTCCCCCGCGTCCGCGCCCGCCTTCGGGGAGAACCGCTCCACGTGCAGCGAGCCCGGCGGCCACGCGGCGCAGCGCTGCTCGACCGCCGCCAGCAACGGCTCCGGCCCGCAGCAGTACACCGCCACGTCGTCGCGCGGCGAGCCCAGCAGCGCGTCCAGGTCCAGCAGCCCGGTCTCGTCCTGCGGCCGGATCTCCACCCGGTCGCCGTAGCGCGCCACCAGCTCCTCGCGGAACGCCATCGACGCCCGCGACCGCCCGCCGTACACCAGCCGCCAGTCCGCGCCGGACGCCTCGGCCCGCGCGATCATCGGCACGATCGGCGTGATCCCGATCCCGCCCGCGACGAACAGGTACCGCGGCGAGTCCACGAGCCGGAAGTGGTTGCGCGGCCCGCGGATCCGCACGGTGTCCCCTGTGGACAGCCGGTCGTGCACCCAGGCCGATCCGCCACGCCCGTCCGGCTCGCGCAGCACCGCGACCTGCAGCACGCTCCGGTCCGCCGGATCGCCGCACAGCGAGTACTGCCGCACCAGCCCCTCGCCGAGCACGAGGTCCAGGTGCGCCCCCGGCTCCCACTCCGGCAGGGGCTCGCCTGCGGGGTGCCGCAGGGTCAGCCGCACCACGCCCGCGGCGAGTTCTTCCTTGCGCTGCAGGAGAACGTCGAGTTCCACTTCGGTCAGCACCGCCGTCATCGCGCACTCCCCGCTCCGGCGAGCACCGGGTCGCCGGCGGGCGCCGGGTCGTCGTGGCCGTCGGGATGGGCCAGCAGCCACTCCCACAGCTCGACCGGGTCCTCCGACTCGTGCTCGGCGCCGCAGTGGCAGACGCCGACGAGGACGTCGGTGCCCAGTTTCCAGTGGATGCGGTACACGGTGTCGCCGTGCAGCATCGCGGTCCGCTCGGTCATCGCGTGGCGGCCTTCTCCGGTTCGCCCGCCATCTTCTTCAGGATGCGCCGCGCGGCGAGGCCACCGGTGTCGATGTTGACCGACAGCTCCTGGTAGCCCTGCGGCTCGGCCTGGATCACCCGCTCCAGGATGTCGAGCGCCTCCACGTCCTGCAGCACCACGGTCCGGTTGCTCTGCGCGAGGAAGTCGGACACCTCCTGGTCGCCGAGCGCGAAGTCCCGTGCCACGGCCCAGAAGTCGTGGGTCGAGTGCTCGGTCTCCGGGGTGATCGCGTAGACGACCTCGACGTGGAACCCCTCCGGGTCGGTGCCGTCGGCGTTGGGCAGCACGCCGACCGGCGCGATGCGGCTGTGCAGCAGGTACAGGCACGGCGGGTGGTACTCGATGTCCTGCCAGCGCGTGATGCGGCCCTGAATGCCGGTCGACTTCGCGTAGAACGGCGGGCAGGCCGCGTCGTCCATGTGGCGGCTGACGTAGATGATCCGCCGGTCCTCGTCGACCGCCGTGGTGATCGGGGTGTTCGCCACCTCCGGCGTGCCGATGTAGCCGCCATGCAGGTAGGTCTCGTGGGACAGGTCCATCAGGTTGTCCACGAGCAGGTCGTAGCGCGCGGCGAGCGGTTCCATGCCGCACACGGTGGTGTAGGCGGGGTCGGCGAGCCACGGCGCGCGCGGGATGAGCGTGGTGTCGGCGCGGGCGGGGTCGCCGATCCACACCCACACGAACGAATCCTGCTCGACGACCGGGTAGGACGGCACGCGCGCGGTGCGCGGGATCCGGGACTGGCCGGGCACGAACACGCAGCTGCCGGAGGGTTCGTAGGTGAAGCCGTGGTAGCCGCAGACGATGCGGTCCCCGTCCAGGCGGCTCTCCGACAGCGGGTAGCGGCGGTGCACGCAGCGGTCGGCGAGCGCGACGACTTCCCCGGCTTCGGTGCGGTAGAAGACGATGGGCTCGCCCAGGATCGTCCTCGCCAGCAGCTCCCGCCCGACCTCGCTCCCGTAGGCGGCGACGTACCACTGGTCGCGCACGAACGCAGTCATCTGCAGCTCCTTCGGTGTAGATGCGATGACCACACTTTCGCTGCCGGGACCGGGCCGGGACCAGCCGTGTTTTCAGCAGGTGAAAGCTCACCGGCGGAGCGATTTCTCCCACCGGCGGGCCCAGGTGTCCAGCGGCAGGAGCGATTCGACGAGTTCGCGGCCGAGCCGGGTCAGCCGGTAGCCGTCGGCGCCCTCCTCGACGAGGGCGACGTCGGCCAGCTCGGCCAGCCGGGTGGTCAGGACGCTGGAGGACATCCGGTCGCAGCGCCGCTGGAGCTCGCGGAAGCCGGCGGGCGCCCGGTGGAGCTCCCAGACCACGCGCAGCGTCCAGCGCCGCCCGAGCAGGTCGAGCGCCGCCATCACGGGTCGTCCGGTGGACGAGCCGCGGACTGGGGATCCCGGCCGGGGAACGGACTGGTCCGCCATGGCTCACTCCTTGCGCTTCGATTCTCGAAGCAGCATAGTGGTTCGAAAATCGAAGCAGCACTCGCAGGAGGTCCCGTGACCCGGATCGCGCCACTGACCCCGCCCTATCCGCCGGACATCGAGGACGCGCTGCGGCGCTGGATGGCGCCGCACGTCGCGCACGATCCGCTGGTGCTCTTCCGCGTGCTGCACCGGCACCCGGAGCTCGCATCGCGGATGCGGGCGCTCGGCGCCGGCCTGCTCGCCCACGGGGAACTCCCCGCCGCCGACCGGGAGCTGGTCATCGCCCGGGCCTGCGCGCGCTCCGGGTGCGAGTACGAGTGGGGCGTGCACGCGGTGGTGTTCCCCGAGCTCACGGCGGACGAGCTGGCCGCGACGGTGCACGACGGCGCCGATGCCCCGGTCTGGTCACCGCGGCAGCGGGCGCTCGTGGGGACGGTGGACGACCTGCACGACACCGCGACGGTTTCGCCGGCCAGGTGGGCCGAGCTGGCCGCGCACCTGCCCGACACCCAGCTACTGGAGTTCCTGGTGCTGGCCGGCTGGTACCGGACGATCAGCGGGCTCGCCAACGCCCTCGCCCTGCCACCCGAACCCTGGGCGGCGCGCTTCCCGGATCAGATCAAGCCTTGAGCCGTCAAGTCCGGAGCAGCCGCCGGAGGATCTTGCCCGTCGGGGACTTCGGGATCCGCTCGACGAACTCGACCTCGCGCACCTTCTTGTACGGCGCGACGCGCTCGGCGACGAACGCCATCAGCTCGTCCGCGCCGACGGTGTCCCCGGTGACCACGAACGCCTTCGGCGCCTCGCCGCCCTCGATGTGCGGCACGCCGACCACCGCGGCGTCCAGCACGGCCGGGTGAGTCAGCAGCACGGCCTCCAGCTCGGCGGGCGCGACCTGGTAGCCCTTGTACTTGATCAGCTCCTTGAGCCGGTCGACGACCCAGAACACGCCGTCGTCGTCGACGCGCACCAGGTCGCCGGTGTGCAGCCAGCCGCCGGTGATGGTCGCGGCGGTGGCGGCCGGGTCGTCCAGGTAGCCGTCCATCACCTGCGGGCCCCGGATCAGCAGCTCGCCGGTCTCGCCGGGGGCGACGTCCGAGTCCGTGCCGGGCGCCACGATCCGCGCCTCGGTGTTCGGCGACAGCCGTCCCACGCTGCCCGGCGGGGTCTCCGCGAAGTCGTCGTCGAACACCTGGTGCGTGCCGGGGCCGGCCTCGGTCATGCCGTAGCCCTGCCGGATCAGGCAGCCCAGCCGCCGTTCCGCGCGCTCGGTCACCTCCACGTCCAGCGGCGCGGCCCCGCACAGCGCGAACCGCAGGCTGGACAGGTCGTGGTCCTCCACGTGCGGGGCGGTGGCCAGCGCCAGCACCATCGGCGGCGCGAAGTAGGCGCGCGTCACCCGGTGCGCGGCCAGTGTCCGCAGGTACTCGTCCAGCTCGAACCGCGGCAGCGTCACCACTTTCGCGCCGCCGAGCAGCCCGGAGTTGAGGATGATCGTGAAGCCGTAGATGTGGAAGAACGGCAGCACGGCGGCCTGCACGTCGTCCGGGCCGATCCGCCACCCCGCCCGCGTCTGCGCCAGGTTCGCCACGAGGTTGCGGTGCGTCAGCCGCACCCCCTTCGGGATCCCGGTGGTGCCGCTGGAGAACGGCAGGACCGCGACGGTCGTGGCCGGATCCAGGTCCAGCTCCGGCGCGGGGCCGTCCGTGAACAGCGACGTGAACGAGCGGGCACGCGGGTGCTCACCCAGCACGAACACCTCGCCCGCGACCTCCAGCGCCTTGTCCACCACCGGCTCCGCGGCGATCAGCAGGCGCGCGCCGGCCAGCCGCAGCTGCTTGGCGATCTCCCCCGGCGTCAGCGCCGGGTTGATCGGGGTGACCGCGGCCCCGGCCGCGATCGCCGCGTGCAGGGCGACCACGAACGACGGCTGGTTGTGGCTCATCAGCGCGATGACGTCCCCGGGCCCGACGCCGTGCGCCGCGAGGCCCGCCGCCCCGGCCGTGACCGCCGAGCGCAGTTCGGCGTAGGTCAGGCTTTCGCCGGTGCGGCCGTCGACGAGCGCGGTCGCGTCGCCGAACCGGGCCGCGCCGCCGATCACGAACTCGGTGAGCGTGACGTCCGGGATCTCGACGTCCGGCAGCGGGCTGCGGTGGATCATCCCCGCTCCTGCGCCAGGCCGAGCACGCGGACGGCGTTGTCCTTGAGGATCTTCGGGCGCACGTGGTCCTTCATGTCGAGCCGCGCGAAGTCGGCCAGCCACCGGTCCGGCGTGATGAGCGGGTAGTCCGAGCCGAACAGCACCTTGTCCTGCAGCAGGGTGTTGGCGTAGCGGACCAGCTGCGGCGGGAAGTACTTGGGCGACCAGCCGGAGAGGTCGATGTACACGTTCGGCTTGTGCGTGGCCACCGCGAGCGCCTCGTCCTGCCACGGGAACGACGGGTGGGCCATGATGATCGTCAGGTCCGGGAAGTCGATGGCCACGTCGTCGAGCAGCATCGGGTTGGACAGGCCGAGCCGCACTCCCCCGCCGCCGCGCATGTTCGCGCCGATGCCGGTCTGGCCGGTGTGGAACAGCGCGGGCAGGCCGTGCTCCTGCGCGATCTCCAGCAGCGGGTACGCGCTGCGGTCGTTGGGCGCGAAGTCCTGCAGGCTCGGGTGGAACTTCAGGCCGCGCACGCCGTGGTCGGCGATCAGCCGCTCCAGCTGCCGGGCGCCCGCTCTGCCCTTGGCAGGGTCGATGCTGGCGAACGGGATGAGCACGTCCGGGTGCTTGGCCGCCGCCTCGGCGATCTCCTCGTTGGACAGCGCGGGGTGCCCGGTGAACGCCTCGATGTCGACGGTGAACAGCACCGCCCCGATGCGGCGCTCGCGGTAGTAGTCCGCGATCTCGTCGATGGTGGGGCGCCGGGCGTCGGCGCCGAAGTAGGCCGAGGACGCCTCGACGAAGTCGTCGGGCAGGGACAGGTGCCCGTGGTCGTCGGTCTCGACGTGGACGTGCACGTCGATCGCCTCGAGCTGGCTGGGATCCATACTTGTCAGGTCTACTGATATGCATCCGGCGCTGTCAATGCCGCTTCTGCTCGCCGGAAGTGTCCGCTTCGTTGCACATCCTCCGGAATTTCGCAGCCGAATGCGATCCGGATCACCGCTCACACCGTGAGAGCTTGGTCATCCGATCCGGCGAAATCAGTTAGCATAGGTCAACTAATTTTCGCTGGTTGGAGTGATGGAAGTGCAGCCTGCGCTCGGTCCCCGCTACAAGTGGATCGCGCTGTCCAACACGACACTGGGCATGCTCATGGCCACGATCAACTCCTCGATCGTGCTCATCGCGCTGCCGGACATCTTCCGCGGCATCGACATCAACCCCCTGGAGCCGTCGAACACCAGCTACCTGCTGTGGATGATGATGGGCTTCCTCGTCGTCACCGCGGTGCTGGTGGTCGGTTTCGGCCGGCTGGGCGACATGTACGGCCGCGTCCGCATGTACAACCTGGGGTTCGCCGTCTTCGCGGTGTCGTCCATCTTCCTGGCGATCACGTGGATGAACGGCGGCGCGGCGGCGATCTGGATGATCGCCTGGCGCATCGTCCAGGGCATCGGTGGCGCGTTCCTGATGGCCAACTCCAGCGCGATCCTCACCGACGCCTTCCCCAGGCGGCAGCGCGGCATGGCGCTGGGCATCAACGGCGTCGCCGCGATCGCCGGGTCCTTCCTCGGGTTGGTGATCGGCGGCCTGCTCGGCCCGGTCGAGTGGCGGCTGGTCTTCCTCGTCTCCGTCCCGTTCGGCGTCTTCGGCACGATCTGGGCCTACCTCAAGCTCAAGGACACCAGTGAGCGCCACCGCGCGAAGATGGACTGGTGGGGCAACCTGACCTTCGCGGTCGGCCTCATCGCCGTGCTCGTCGGCATCACCTACGGCATCCAGCCCTACGGCGGGCACACCATGGGGTGGACCAGTCCGTTCGTGTTGTCCTGCCTCATCGGCGGCGTCGTGGTCCTGGTCGTCTTCTGCGTCATCGAGACCAGGGTCGCGAACCCGCTGTTCAACCTCGGGCTGTTCCGGATCCGCGCGTTCACCTTCGGCAACCTGGCGAACCTGCTCGCCTCGCTGGGCCGCGGCGGCCTGCAGTTCGTGCTGATCATCTGGCTGCAGGGCATCTGGCTGCCGCAGCACGGCTACAGCTTCGAGAAGACCCCGTTGTGGGCCGGCATCTACATGCTGCCGCTGACGATCGGCTTCCTCGTCTCCGCGCCGGTGTCCGGCATCATCTCCGACCGCATCGGCGGGCGGTTGCTGTCCACCGGCGGCATGCTGATCACCGCCGTCAGCTTCGTCCTGCTGGAAGTCCTGCCGGTCGACTTCGGCTACTGGGCCTTCGCCGCGATCCTGCTCCTCAACGGGCTCGGCATGGGCCTGTTCACCTCGCCCAACCGGGCCGAGGTGATGAACAGCCTGCCGAACAACGCGCGCGGCGCGGGCGCCGGGATGACCGCGACCTTCCAGAACTCGGCGATGGTGCTGTCCATCGGCTTCTTCTTCAGCCTGATGATCGCCGGGCTCGCCGACCACCTGCCGTCGGCGATGGCGCAGGGCCTGACCGCCAACGGCGTGCCCGCCGCCGACGCGAACCAGATCGCGTCGCTGCCGCCGGTCGGCGTGCTGTTCGCCGCGTTCCTCGGCTACAACCCGATCGAGCAGCTCCTCGGCGGCGTCCTGCACACCCTGCCGCCGGACCAGGCCGCCTACCTGACCGGCCGCAGCTTCTTCCCGCAGCTGATCTCCGGGCCGTTCGCGGACGGATTGACCGCGGCGTTCTGGTTCGCGATCATCGCCTCCGTGGTCGCCGCGCTCGCGTCGTGGTTCACCGGCCCGGCCCGCAAGCCCGCGCCGGGGCAGCCGCACGAGACCGTCGGCTCCGAGCTCGCCGCCGCGGTGGGCGACCTGGTCGACGTGAGCGAGCAGGACACCGTCGCCACGGGCCCCGGCCGCATCGCGGGCCGTCTGCGCACCGCGGGCGGCAACGCGCTCGCCGGCGGCGTGGTGACCGTGACCGGCGCCGACGGCAGGCAGGCAGGCCGCACCAGGGCCGGCGCGGACGGCGGCTACGCGGTGTCCGGCCTGCGCCCCGGCACCTACACGCTGATCGTCACCGCGCCCGGGTTCCAGCCGGAGGCGGCCGCGGTCGCCCTCAACGGGTCCGGCGCCGTGCGCGACTTCGTCGTGTCCGGCGGCGGGACCGTGACCGGGATCGTGCGCCGCGCCCCCGGCGGCGCAGGAGCCGGCGACACCGCGGTGGTCGCCACCGACGGCGGCGGCCAGGTCGTCGGGCAGACGCGCACCCTCGACGACGGCACGTTCCAGCTCGCCGGCCTGCCCGCCGGGGAGATGACGGTGACCGCGCACCTGGACGGCCACCGCCCGGCAGCGGCGACCGTCGTGGTGACCGGCACCGAACCGGCCGTGGCCGACCTGCTGGTCCAGGCCGCCGGGGCGCTGCGTGGCACCGTCACCGGGCCGGACGGCCGCCCGGTCCCCGGCGCGCGCGTCACCGTCAGCACCGCCGCGGGCGAACTCGCCGCGGCCGCGGTGACGGACGAGCACGGCGGCTACGCGGTGGACGACCTCGCGCCCGGCGACTACACCGTGGTGACCAGCCTGTTCGAGCCCGTGGTGCGGCAGGTGGACCTGAGCGGCGGCGAATCGGCGACCGTCGACGTCGACCTGCACGCCGGCCGTCCCGAGCAGGCCCGCTCATGACCGAGGTGACCGGACGGGTGCGCGACACCCGGGACGCACCCGTGCCCGGCGCGGCGGTCACGCTCGTCGACTCCGGCGGGCAGCAGATCGCGCGCGGCGCCACCGGGCCGGACGGCGGCTACCGCCTGCCCGCGCCCGGCCGCGGCGTCCACGTCCTGATCGCCTCGGCGCCGGCGTACCGGCCGGAGGCGGTCACCCTGACCGTCGGCGACACCGCGGCCGTCCTGGACCTCGTGCTGGACAGCGCGACCGGGCTCGGCGGCGTGGTCCGCTCCGCGGCCACCGGGGCGCCGGTCGCGGACGCGACCGTGACGCTGGCCGACGCCCGCGGCGAGGTCGTCGGGTCCTACATCTCCGGCCAGGGCGGCGAATACTCCTTCGGCGCCCTGCCCGCCGGGACCTACACGCTCGCCGTGAACGCGCCGGGGTACCGGCCGTCCGCGGTGGCGGTGCACATGACCGACGCGAGCGTGCGACAGGACCTGGAGCTGGCGGAGGCCGCGGTCATCCACGGCACGGTCAACGTGCGCGACCTGCCGCGGCCGTGGCCGCGGATCACGGTGAGCCTGCTGGACGAATCGGGCGTCCTCGCCCGGCGCACGTTCGCAGGCGAGGACGGGCACTACGCCTTCCACGACCTCGAACCCGGCACCTACACCGTCGTCGCTACGAGTTACGCACCGGTAAGGAAAGCGGCGCGCGTCGGCGGCGGCGACACCCGGCTGGACGTGCGGCTCACCTGAGCGTTTCCCCCGGCGGGACAAGGCGAACCACCTTCCGTCGACCACCCGGGCACGGTGCGTCAAGATCGCGGAGAGTGGTGGACACGGGCGGGGTCGGAGTGGTTGCATAGCGTTCACCGGCGCGGGTTCGGCCACACGCGGGGGAAGGGGTCCCCGCGACGGTTGAGCCGCCGCACGTGACGAACCCAGGCAGTTAGGACGACATGGCGACGCGGGCTCGAGAACTGCTCAACCGCTCACGCGCGCTGCTGGACCGCTCGAGGGAAGCGGCCTCGCAGCTCTTCGGCCCCCCACCCGCGCAGCCGCCACCGCGGCGGCCGCCGGTGATCGTGCAGTCCCCGTCCCAGGCGGAGCGCGAGCGGGCCAACGAAGAGGCGCTCGCCGCGCTCTGCGCGAACGTGGCGCTGCGCGACCTCAACCTGGTCGACTCCCTGCTCTCCCAGCTGGAGGAGATGGAGGCCAGGGAGGAGGACACCGAGCGGCTCGGCGAGCTGTACCGGCTGGACCACCTGGCGACCCGGCTGCGCCGCAACGCGGAGAACCTGCGCGTGCTGGCCGGCCGCGACGCCACCGACACCGCGACCGAGACGACCTCGCTGGTCGACGTCGTGCGCGGCGCGATGTCGTCGATCGACCAGTACGCCCGCGTCAACATCGGGCGGATCGTGTCGCTGGGCGTGGTCGGCTTCGCGAGCGAGGACCTCAGCCGGCTGATCGCCGAACTGCTGGACAACGCGACGAAGTCCTCGCCGCCGAACACCCCGGTGCGGGTCAGCGCCCACCTGACCGAGGCGGGCAGCGTGCTGGTGCGGATCGAGGACGAGGGCATCGGGCTGCCGCCGGACCGGCTGCAGGAACTCAACGACCGGCTCTCCGGCGAGCCGGTGCTGGACGACTCCTCGGTGCGGCACATGGGCCTGGCGGTGGTGCGGCGGCTGTCCGCCCGCCACGGCATGCGCACCCGGCTCGACCGCCGCGTCCCGCACGGCACCACCGCGTCGGTGCTGCTGCCCGCGGGTCTGGTCGCCGATCTGCCGGAGGCCAACTGGTCCGGCACGCAG
>NZ_JBEXTZ010000065.1:14007-51208 GCF_040614195.1 Amycolatopsis sp. NPDC006125 | reverse complement strand
ATGTTCACGCCGAGGTGCCGGATGAACCGCTCGGTGGGGCCGAAGACCAGGCGGCGGGTGTTCGAGTGCAGCCCGTCCGCGCCGACCACCAGGTCCCGGAAAACAAAACCCGGAGGAGCTGCGATGGTGCGCCAACCGACCCCTGAGGACAAGTTCTCGTTCGGCCTGTGGACCGTGGGCTGGACCGGCACGGACCCCTTCGGCGGCCCGAGCCGCCCGGCGCTGGACCCGTGGGAGTACTCCGACAAGCTCGCCGAGCTGGGCGCCTGGGGCATCACCTTCCACGACAACGACGTCTTCCCCTTCGACGCCGACCTCGCCACGAAGCAGCGCCTCACCGGGCGGCTCAAGGACGCTGCCGACAAGGCCGGCCTGGTGATCGAGATGGTCACCACCAACACCTTCAGCCACCCGGTGTTCAAGGACGGCGGCCTGACCTCCAACGACCGCGGCGTGCGCCGGTTCGGGCTGCGCAAGGTGCTGCAGGCGGTCGACATCGCCGCCGAGATGGGCGCGAGCACGTTCGTCATGTGGGGCGGCCGCGAAGGCTCCGAGTACGACGGCTCGAAGGACCTCTACGCGGCGTTCGAGCGCTACAAGGAGGGCCTGGACACCGTCGCCGGCTACATCAAGTCGCAGGGCTACGGCCTGCGGATCGGCCTGGAGCCCAAGCCGAACGAGCCGCGCGGCGACATCTTCCTGCCGACCGTGGGCCACGCGCTGGCGCTGATCGCGCAGCTGGAGCACGGCGACATCGTCGGCCTCAACCCGGAGACCGGGCACGAGCAGATGGCCAACCTCAACTACACGCACGCGCTGGGCCAGGCGCTGTGGAGCGGCAAGCTGTTCCACATCGACCTCAACGGCCAGCGCGGCCTCAAGTACGACCAGGACCTGGTGTTTGGCCACGGCGACCTGATCTCCGCGTTCTTCACCGTGGACCTGCTGGAGAACGGCTTCCCCGGCTCCCCGGACGCGCCCCGCTACACCGGCCCGCGGCACTTCGACTACAAGCCCTCGCGCACCGAGTACCTGGACGGCATCTGGGACTCGGCGCGGGCGTGCATGTCGACCTACCTGATGCTGGCCGAGAAGGCGAAGGCCTTCCGCGAGGACCCGCGCGTCCGCGAGGCGTGGGACCGGGCGGGGATCCTCGAACTGGCCGAGCCGACGCTGGGCGCGGGCGAGTCGGTGGCGGACTTCCTGGCCGCCGACGACGGCTTCGACCCGGAGAAGGCCGCCCAGCGCGACTACGGGTTCGTCCAGCTGCAGCAGCTCGCGCTCGAGCACCTGATCGGCTGATTTCGTCCATCCGCTGGACGAAATCAGTGCGTCGTTAGGATCGCCGCCGTGACCGCCCTCGATCAGCAGACGAGCGCCCGCCAGTCCAGCCTCCGGGCGAGCAACCTGGCGCTGGTGGCGCGCACCGTGTGCGCGTCCGCCCGGCCGTTGTCGCGGGCGGACGTGGCGGCGGCGACCTCGATGACCCGCACCACCGCCACACGGCTGGCCGACGAGCTGGTCGCGGGCGGGGTGCTCGGCGAGATCGAGCCGGACGGCGGCGGCAGGCGCGGCCGTCCAGCCACTCCCCTGGTGCCCGGGTCCCGGCTGGCCGCGGTCGGGCTGCAGGTCAACGCCGGGTTCCTCGCCGTGCGGGTGGCCGACCTGCGCGGCCGCGTGGTCGCCGAGTCGCTGGAGTACGCCGACCTGGTGGAAAGCGATCCGGCGGCGACGCTGGACCGGCTGGGCGCGTTGTCCGCGCGGGTGCTGGCCGGGCTGCCCGAAGGCCTGCGGCTGGTCGGGGCGGGCCTGGCGCTGCCCGGCATCGTCGCGGCCGCCACCGGCACGCTGCTGCGCGCGCCGAACCTCGGCTGGTCCGGGGTGCGGCCCGCGGAGCTGCTCGACCCGGCCGCGGTGGCCGGGTTGCCGTTGCGGGTGGGCAACGAGGCCAGTCTCGCGGCCCGCACGGTCGCCGAGGTCGCGCCGGGGCGGCCGGGGCCGTTCCCGGACTTCGTGTACCTGTCGGGCGAGATCGGCATCGGCGGTGCGGCCGTCGTCGGCGGCGAGGTGATGGCCGGGCGGCACGGGTGGGCGGGCGAGATCGGGCATGTGTGCGTCGACCCGGCAGGCCCGGCCTGCCGCTGCGGGTCGACGGGCTGCCTGGAGACCTACGCCGGCCGGGACGCGCTGCTCGCCGCCGCCGGCCTGACGCCCGCGTCGACCCCGGCGCACCTGGCGGAGCTCGCCGCGTCGGGCGACGCGCGGGCACGGGAGGCGGTGACCGCGGCCGCACGGGCGCTCGGCGTGGCGCTGGCCGGGGTGATCAACGTGCTGGACATCCCGACGGTGGTGCTCGGCGGGCACCTGGCGCAGGTGGCGGACCTGCTGCGGCCGGAGCTGGAGAGCCGCCTGCGGGAACGCGTGCTGTCCGCGCGGTGGACGCCGCCCGCCATCCACGCGGCGAAGAACATTCCCGCCCCCGGCGCGACCGGCGCCGCGTACCGGGAACTGGCCGGGGTCCTCGCCGACCCGGCCCGCTGGCTCCCCTGACCGGCGCTGGTCCCGGATCGACCGTCCGGCCGGGCCCCGTTTACCCGCGACCGGCGCCGCCTGCCAGCAGCTGGCCGCGGTCCTCACCAACCCTGCCCGCTCGCTCCCCGGACCGGCGCTGGTCCAGCACCAACCCTCCACGCCAGCACCGGCCGACCACCAAGCCCGGTCTCCCCACGACCAGCACCGCACACCAGCAACTCCCCGCGGTCCTCACCAACCCTGCCCGCTCCCCTGACCACCACTGGTCCCGGATCGACCATCCGGCCCAGGTTGGTCACCGGGCCCGGTTTGCCCCCGTCCGGCGCGCTGGGGGAAGCTGATGCCGAGGCATCTCACCCACGTTCGAAGGGAGCGGGCACGCCGGCGCCCACGTCTTGACTGAATCCGACCGTCTCGTCTCCGCCTCCCCCGCCGGGATCGACGCGGGCTGGGACGGTGCGCCGTACCCCGCCCTGCTGGCCGCCCCGGACGGCACCGTCCACGCGGCCAACGAAGCCGCCCGTCTGCTGTTCCCCGCGCTGCGTCCCGGACGCGCGCTCGCCGACTGCGTCTCGGCCTGGCTGTGCGCCGCCCACACCGCCGGATCCGCTCTCGCGGCCGGCCGGGTCGACGACCGGACCTTCGACGCGCACCCGGTCCGGCAGCCGGAGGGACCGGTCATGTGGTGGCTCATGGAGACCACCGAGCTCCACGCGGCCCGCGAGGCGCTGCGCCGGGAACAGGAACGCACCGCCTTCCTCAGCGCGGCCTCGAACGCGCTGCTCGGGTCGCTCAACGTGCCCCGCAGCATGGAGGTGGCCGCCGAACTGTCCGCGGGCCACCTCGCCGACGCGGCGTGGATCGTCGCGCCGGGCAGGCGCGGCCGCTACTCCGCGGTCGTGTGCGTGCGCGGCGAGCGGCCCCGCCCGCTGACCCTGGAGATCGACCCGGACGAGCTGCCCGGGCTGGCCGAGGCGCTGCAGGGGTTCCCGCCGGTGCCGTCCCGCTGGATCGACCCGGCCCAGGCTCCGTCGTGGATCGTGCCGGAGGGGTTCGGCCAGGTCGGCTCGATCGTGGTGACCCCGCTGCCCGGCCACGGCGTGCCGGTGGGCGTGCTGATCCTGTTGCGGCGCACCGAACACCACGCCTTCACCGAGGACGAGGAGGTGTTCGCGCGCCTGTTCGCCGCCCGCTCCGGCGCGGCGATGTCCGCGGCGCGCCTGTTCGAACAGCAGAGCTCGATCACCGAGGTCCTCACCGAGGAGCTGCTGCCGCCGGTGCTGGAGCAGATCGGCGGGGTGGAGTTCGCCGGCGGCTACCGTCCGGCCCAGGACGCCGACCGGCTCGGCGGCGACTTCTACGACGTGCACCCGCTCGGGGAGGGCGAGTCGCTGGCCCTGCTCGGGGACGTGTGCGGCAAAGGGCTCGAAGCCGCCGTGCTCACCGGCAAGATCCGCAACACGCTGCAGGCCCTGCTGCCGATGGCGGACGACCACGGCCGCATGCTCCGGCTGCTGAACTCGTCGCTGCTCAGCTCGCACCACACGCGGTTCGCCACGCTGGCGCTGGCCTCGGCGTGCCGGCACGGCCAGGAGGTCCGGTTGCGGGTCACCAGCGCCGGGCACCTGCCGCCGCTGGTCGTCCGAGCCGACGGGACGGTCGAGGAGGTCGCCTGCCGCGGCAGCCTGATCGGCGTGCTTCCGGAGATCGAGGTCTCCAGCGAGGACGTCGTGCTGGCCCCCGGCGAGACCTGCCTGCTCTACACCGACGGCATCACCGAGGCGCGGGGCGGACCGCTCGGCGGCGAGATGTTCGGCGAGGCCCGGCTGCGCCGCGCGCTCGGGGAATGCGCCGGGATGCCCGCCGAGGCGGTCGTCGAGCGCGTGCAGATGCTCGCGACCGAATGGGTTGGCGCCGGTCAGCACGACGACATGGCCCTGCTCGCCATCACCGCCCCGCGCGGGCGGCACCTGACCGCCGTGCGCGGTCCCGGATCCCCGTAGGCGGCAGCATGAACAAGATCGTGACACAGCGCGCGGACACCACGGACCACGCCGAGCGGCTGTGGGACGCCGTCCTCGACGGCGACGAGTACACCGCCACCGACACGGTGCTGGCCGCGCTGCACGACGGCATCGGGCCGGAGGCCGTGCTGCTGGACGTCATCGGCGCGGTGCAGCGCCGGGTCGGGCACGAGTGGGCGGCCAACCGGATCAGCGTCGCGCAGGAGCACGCGGCGACGGCGATCAACGAGCGGGCGATCGTCCACCTCGTCCGGGAGGCGCCACGACCCCGGGTGACCCGCGGGCGCCTCACGGTGTCCTGTGTGGACGGTGAGTGGCACGCGCTGCCGGCGCGGCTGCTGGCCGAAGTGCTGACGCTGCGGGGGTTCCGGGTCGACTACCTGGGCGCGCAGGTGCCCACCCCGCACCTGATCACGCATCTGCACCGGATCGGGCCGGAGGCGGTCGCGCTGTCCGGTTCGCTGCCCACCCGGCTGCCCGCCGCGCACGCCACGATCAGCGCGTGCCAGGCCGCCGGAGTGCCGGTGATCGCCGGTGGCGCCGCGTTCGGCCCGGATGGCCGATGGGCGCGGCTGCTGGGCGCGGAGGCGTGGGCGCCCGACGCGCGTGCCGCCGCAGACCGGCTCGCGGACGACCCGCTGCCCCGGCCGCACGCCCCGCACCAGCTGATCGACGACCTGCCGCACCTGGCCGACCAGGAGTACACGCTGGTCCGCCGCAGCTCGCCGCAGCTGGTGCGTGCGGTGTACGCGGGGCTCGAGCAGCACGTGCCCGCGATGCGCGAGTACACCGAGCTGCAGCGCCAGTACACCACTGAGGACCTGGCGCACATCGTCGATTTCCTGTCGACGGCGCTCTACACCGGCGACGCCTCGCTGTTCACCGCGTTCCTGACCTGGACCGCCGACATCCTGGCCGCGCGCGGGGTGCCGCCGGCGTCGCTGATCCCGGCGCTGGACCTGCTGACCGGGGAGCTGCGGGACTTCCCGCGGGCGACGACGCTGCTGGCGCAGGCGCGGGAGGAGCTGGCCGGCCACCTCGGGACGGGCGGGCCGGGATGACCGAACCGCGGCCGCTGACGACGAGCTGGACGACCCCCGACGCCCGGACGCTGCACGGCGCCCTCGCCGGGAACCTGGACTACCACAGCGGCGACGGCCTGTTGAGCGAGGTGACCGCCCGGCTGGCCCCCGGCCTGCGCGACGTCCGGCTGGACTTCGGGTCGCTGGACTTCTGCGACTCCTACGGGCTGTCCACGCTGCTGATGATCGCGCGGCGGGTGCAGAGCGCCGGGGCGAACCTGCACCTGGACGACCGGCCGCCCGTGCTGGAGCGGCTGCTCGACATGACGCGCACGCTGGACTACCTGACGGCCCCGGCGCGAAAAGCCAGCCAGGGCGAGGCCGATTAGCGCCGGGGCGCACCGCTTGGACCCGAAGTGCTTGCGCGAGCGAGCCGGCTGCCTCCCACCCGCACCGCCCGGCAAGCCAACCGAACAGGCTCGCGCGGCGTGAGCAGCGCACCAGCCCCCACGGACCGCCGCCCCGCGCGCTACTCGGACCAGCCTCGCTGCGCGAGCACCGCACCGGCCGCCACGGTGCCACCCGCGAGCTACTCGGACCAGCCTCGCTGCGCGAGCCCCGGCCATAGGGGCCCGCTACTTACGATTTACTCGGACACGTCTCGCTGCGCGAACAGCGCACCAGCCACAACGGGCCGCCACCCGCGAGTTGCTCGGGCACGTCCTGCTTCGCGAGCAGCCGGGTGCGGGGCGGGCGGCCCGTCACTTCCGCGGCGACTTGCCGGGATTCCCCTTCGGCTCGGGATGTTCCGGCTTGGGCGGCTTCGGCTTGGCTGCCTTCGACGCGGCGGGCATGGCCTGGCCGGTCGCGCTCGTCGCCGCACCATTGCCCTTGACCTCGCCATTGCCCTTGCCGCCAGCGCCGCCCTTGGCCGCGCCACTGCTCTTGGCTCCGGCGCTGCTCTTGGCCCCGGCATTGCCCTTCGCTCCGGCGTTGCCCTTGGCCCCGGCATTGCTGTTGGCCTCGGCATTGCCCTTGGCCCCGGCACTGCCCTTGGCGCCACCATTGCCGTTGGATCCGGCGTTGTCCTTGGCCTCAGCGTTGCCCTTCGCCCCGGCGCTCCCCTTGGCCCCGGCACTGCCCTTCGCTCCGGCGTTGCTCCTGGCTACCGCGCCACCCTTGGGCTCGGCGTTGCCTTGGGCCCCGGCGTTGCCGTGCGCGGCTCCGTTGGCGTTCGGGGCGGCGTCCTTCGCCCGGCCGTTCTCGTTGGCCCCGGCGCCGGCCTGGGGAGCCCCAGCAGCAACACCCGGCACGGCAGGCCGCACCGGCGCCGCCGCGAGGGCCTCCGGCGCGGCCGCCCGGTCGGGCGCCACCACCGGCCCGGCGACCGCCGCGACCGCGGCCAGCGTCACGGCCGCGGCCATCTTCGAGATCGCCGCCACTCCGCCACCGGCGGCCACCGACGCCGCGGGCGCCCCGCCGCCACCGAGCAGTCTCCCGAGCAGCGGCAACAGCGCCAGCGCGGGCAGCCCGCCGTTGACCGTCTCCAGCACCGCCGCCACCCGGTGGCACTTGGGGCAGCCGGCCAGGTGCGCCGACACCGCCCGCCCCTGCCGCGCGGTCACCTTCCCGCGCGTCCACGCGCCCAGCCGCCGCCGCACGGTGCGGCAGTCCTCGGCGCGCGCCGCGGGCACGTGGGCCTGCAGGAACGCCTGCCGCAGCCCCTCACGGGCGCGCACCGCGAGCGCAGCGACCCCGTTGGCCGTCATGCCCAGCTCGGCGGCCAGCGCCGCGGGCCGGGTGCCCAGCATCTCGGTGTGCCACAGCACGTACCGCCAGCGCGGCGGCAGGGTTTCGAACGCCGAGAGCGCCACCTCGCCGGTGAGCCGGTCGATCACAATCTCCTCGACACCCGGCGTGCGCTCGTCGCGGCCGGCGGCCCACGGGTCGCACCGCTCGCGGCGGCGACCCCAGTCCATCGCCAGGTTACGCAGCGTCACGAGCAGGTAGGGCCGGAAGCGCTCGGCCGGGCCGGCGCCGTCCCGGATCGCGGCGAGCACCCGCAGGAACGATTCGGCCACCAGGTCGTCCACCTCGGACCGGTCCCGCCACATCATCGACGCCACCCGGCGCGCCGCGGGCAGGTGCCGCCGGAAGAGACGGTCGTAGGCGAGCAGGTCGCCCGCGCGGACCGCCTCGATCAGGTCGGCATCGACGTCCGTGTCCCCCGCCATGGTCCTCCTCGTCGCCCGGGCGCCCTTGCCCGAGGAGACTCCGCACTCGCGAGTTTCGTTACGGGGCAGCCTGCCACGCCGCGTGGATCACCGCACGGGATTGGTCAGAAATCGGCGGCTTTGCCGATGTAGATCTCGCTGAACGCGGCCGCGGCGGCGGGTGATCCGAGCAGGCGGCGCAGGCGGGCCTGTGCCAGCCGGGCGCGGAACGGGTCGGCGGGCGGGTCGACGGTGGAGCTGTGGAAGATGTCCGACAGCCACTGCGAGAACTCCTGGTACTGCCACACGCGGGCCAGGCAGGTGTCCGAGTAGCGGGCCAGCGGCCCGTCGTCGCCGCCGTAGTGGGCCTCGATCGCCTCAGCCAGGTGGAACGCGTCGTGCAGGGCGAGGTTAAGGCCCTTCGCCGCGATCGGCGCGACCAGGTGCGCCGACTCGCCCGCCAGGAACAGCCTGCCGCGGCACATCGGCTCGTGGACGTAGTTGTGCATGTCGAGGACGCGTTTCTCGATCAGCTCGCCCTCGACGAGCGGGCCGTCCGGCACCCCCAGCCGCTGGTGCAGCTCGGACCAGACGCGCTCGTGCGGCCAGTTGTCCTCGGAGTCGCCGGGCGGGCACTGCAGGTAGAAGCGCGTGACGGTGGGGGTGCGCGCCATGTGCGCGGCGAACCCGCGGGGGTGGATGCCGAACAGGACGCCGTCCGCACTGGGCGGCGCCTCGGCGAGCAGTGCCAGCCAGCCGATGCCGTAGTCGTGGGTCAGCAGGTCGCCTGCGAGGTGACGCCGCGTGACGCCCTGGGCGCCGTCGCAGCCGGCGATGAAGTCGCAGCCGAGCCGGCGGGCGGTGCCGTCGGCGGCGGTGAAGGTGACCGACGGTGTGGCCGATTCGATGTCGTGCAGGGCTACGTCCCGGACCTCGAACTCGATGTCGCCGCCCTTGTCGGCGTAGTGCGCGACCAGGTCGGTGACGAGCAGCTGCTGCGGGTAGACGAAGTGGCGCTGGCCGGCCCACTGCTCGTAGGAGAACGGGTGGCGGCCGTTTTCGAACCGGAACTCGAAGCGGCCCTGGCTCGGCGCGGTGGACAGCAGCTTGTCGGCCAGTCCGCGCTCGTCGAGCGCGCGCACGGCCCACTCCTCGATGAACCCGGCGCGCGGGCGGGCCTCGATGAAGGCGCGGGTCTGCTCCTCGAGCACCACGCAGTCGATTCCCCTGTCCCGCAACACGTTGGCGAGCCCCAGCCCGGCGGGCCCGGCCCCCACGACGACGACCCCGGTACGCGCGACCACGATTCCTCCCCAGGTGGTGGCGATTGCGGCAGTGTGCCGGAAAGTGCCCAGCACTGCAACGGTTTCCGGCGCGCTCGGGCGCCGGTGGCGGCCGCGGGGGTGCCGTGCCGGGGGTGTCGCCTGGGTCAGGGCCCGGGGTGCGCATCGGAAAATGCCGCCCCGTGGCAGCGAGCCACGGTGCCGCGCCAGAAGATGCCCCTTGGGTCAGCGGGCCAGGGGCCCTACCGGTAGATGCGCCCGGGCCAGCGAGCCGGGCTGCCGTACTGGGAGGTGCTGCCTGGCTCAGCGGGTCTCCGTGCCGAACCAGAAGGCGCCACCCCGCTCAGCGGGCCGCAGTGCCGAAGCAGAAAAGTGCCGCCAGGTCGTCGCGGCCGGGGTGTCGAACCGAACAGTGCCGCCCGGGTCAGCGGGCCGGGCCGCGGCGCGACTGCTCGACGGGCTGGCCGGGCCGCTGCGCAGGCCGGTCCTGGTACGGGATCGCGTAGGTGGCCAGGTGCTGGCGGACCGCGGCGCTGTCGGTGGTGCCCGCGGGCGCCGCGTCGGGGGCGCGGCCCTCGAAGACCTCGGCCACGAACCGGGCGACTTCGGCCGGTGGCGGCAGCAGCTCGGCGCCGTAGTAGCGGACCACGCTCAGCTCGTGCCCGGCCGTTGTCTCGATCGCCACCGCCCAGCCGTCGTGCTCGTTCCACACCAGGGCCGTGTCCTGCGCGGGGTGGTCGCGCAGCCGGTCGTCGAGCGCGAGGTAGGCGTACGCCGGCGGCGGGTCCAGGTGGGCGTAGTAGGCCTCGCCGCTGCAGCCCAGCTCCTCGGCGACGGTGTTGACGTATCGACGCAGCCCGGAGGCCGCCGCGTGCTCGTATTCCAGATGCATCTCACGCCCCGTTGAGTGAGTAGTCGGCCGTGTGGGCGGACTACCACCTGACCGGGTGACCAAAACCCTCAACCCACCACGCCGAGTCCCGTCGCCGCCTGGACCTCCAGCCGGACGAACCGCTCCTGAGGAACCGCCTCGACGGCGAAGTAGTCCGGCCGATCGCTCTCCAGTGCTTCCGGCTCGAGCCAGGTGAACGCCCGCAGCGCGCGGGACGCCGCCACCACGGCGTCGTGGGAACTCATCGACGTCCCGCCCACCGACGCGGCGACTTCGACCGTCCCGCTCGGCCTCCGTCTGGGTTCACCCACCTCGACGTCGTCCTCGGCGGGGAAGACCTGCTGCCGCAGGGTGCGCGCGACCCGCCGGACCCGCTCCCGGGCCGCGATGGCATCCGGTTCCGAGAGCTCGGCGACCACCAGGACCTGCACGGTGGTCGCGGCCTTCAAGGCGTCCAGGAATTCACGGCTCTCCTCCTCGGTCAGCCCGAGGGGCTCGACGCCGTCGAGGTCCGCGCCCTCCATCCCGAACGGGTCCCGCCCCCGCCCCACGTACACCGACAGGTCAGCCCCGGCCGGTGCTTCGATCCGCGCGTCGGGCACACACGCGAGCGGCCTGCCACGGGACTCGGTGATTTCGAGCAGTTCCGGGGGCACCCCGATGACGGGGAGCTGCGACCTGGCAACGCGCTGGATCGCGTCGAGCGTGCTTTCATCGGCACTCGTCCGCGTGCGGACCGCCACCCGCGCGTAGTAGCTGCCCGGCTGATCCCCGTCGACCGGGCCGACCTCGATCCCCCAGGCCCCGAGGTCGGCGACCAGCCGCCGGCACCCGTCCATCGCGGCGGCCAGATCTCGCGCGCGGAACCACAGCTGCAGGTCGGTGACCACATCCGTGTCGCGGAGCTCCTCGGAGATCATCACTCCGCGGGATCGTAGTCCAGGTTGGGCCGCAACCACTTCTCGATTTCCGGCTGTGGCAGTCCGCGTCGCCGGGCGTAGTCGGTCACCTGGTCGCGTCCGAGGCGCCCCACGGTGAAGTAGCGGGACTCCGGGTGGGCGAAGATCAGCCCGCTCACGCTGGCCGCCGGGGTCATCGCGAACGACTCGGTGAGCCCGAGGCCCAGGTCCGAAGCCCGCAGCAGGTCGAACAGCTCCCGCTTCTGGCTGTGGTCCGGGCTCGCCGGGTAGCCGAGCGCGGGGCGTATCCCGCGGAACCGCTCGGCGTGCAGGTCCGCCAGCGACGGCTGCGCGTCCGGCTCGAACCACTCCCGCCGGGCCTCCAGGTGGATGTACTCCGCGAACGCCTCGGCCAAGCGGTCGGCCAGCGCCTTCACCATGATCGCGCGGTAGTCGTCGTTCTGGGACTCGTAGTGGCGCGCCAGCTCCTCGGCCCCGTGCACGGTCACCGCGAACCCGCCGAGGTGGTCCCCCGCCGGCGCCACGTAGTCGGCCAGGCAGCGGTTCGCGCGTCCGTCCGGTTTGGACGTCTGCTGGCGCAGCATCGGGAACCGCACACCGTTTTCCAGCACGATGTCGTCGCCCTCGCTGTGCGCGGGCCAGAAGCCGTAGGCGCCGCGGGCCTCCAGTAGCTCCTGCGCGACGATCTCGTCGAGCAGCGTGTTCGCGTCGTCGAACAGCTCGCGCGCCACCGGCTGGTCCAGGATCGCCGGGTACTTGCCCTTGAGCTCCCACGCCAGGAACAGGAACTGCCAGTCGATCATCTCGCGCAGCGCGGGCAGCCCGGGCGAGACCGTGCGCACCCCGGTGAACGACGGCACCGGCAGGTCGTCGAAGGACACCCGCTCCGGGTTGGCGCGCGCCTGCTCCAGCGTGAGCATCGGGCGGCGCTGCTTGCCTGCGTGCTGCTCGCGCAACCGTTCCTGCTCCGCGCGGTTCGCCGTGTCCAGCGCTGCCGCGCGGTCGGTGTCGAGCAGGTCCGACACGACCCCGACGACCCGCGACGCGTCCAGCACGTGCACCGTCGTGTGGTCGTAGGCCGGCGCGATCCGCACCGCCGTGTGCTGCCGGGACGTGGTCGCGCCCCCGATCAGCAGCGGGATCTTCAGCCCGCGCCGCTGCATCTCCGTCGCGACCGACACCATCTCGTCCAGCGACGGGGTGATCAGCCCGGACAGGCCGATCGCGTCGGCGTTCTCGGCGACCGCGGTGTCCAGGATCTTCGCCGCGGGCACCATCACGCCGAGGTCGATCACCTCGTAGTTGTTGCAGCCCAGCACGACGCCGACGATGTTCTTGCCGATGTCGTGCACATCGCCCTTCACGGTGGCCAGCACGATCTTGCCCTGGCCGCGCTCGGTGCTCACCTGCCCGGACCGGCGCAGCTCCTCCTTCTCGGCCTCCATGAACGGCTCGAGGTAGGCCACCGACCGCTTCATCACGCGCGCGCTCTTGACCACCTGCGGCAGGAACATCTTGCCCGAGCCGAACAGGTCGCCGACGGTCTTCATGCCGTCCATCAGCGGGCCCTCGATGACCTCCAGCGGCCGCGCGAAGTTCTGCCGCGCCTCCTCGGTGTCGTCCTCGATGTAGTCGACGATGCCGTGCACCAGCGCGTGCCGCAGCCGCTCGGCCACCGGCGCCTCGCGCCACGACAGGTCCACCACCCGCTTGCGGCCCTGGCCGCGGACCGTCTCGGCGAACTCGACCAGCCGGTCGGTGGCGTCCTCGCGGCGGTCGAACAGCACGTCCTCGACCAGTTCCAGCAGGTCGGCGGGGATGTCCTCGTAGACGGTGAGCTGGCCGGCGTTGACGATGCCCATGTCCAGCCCGGCGCGCACCGCGTGGAACAGGAACGCCGAGTGCATCGCCTCGCGCACGACGTCGTTGCCGCGGAAGGAGAACGACAGGTTCGAGATGCCGCCGCTGGTGCGCGCGCCCGGGCAGCGCTGCTTGATCAGCGGCAGCGCCTCGATGAACGCCTTGGCGTAGCCGTTGTGCTCGGCGATGCCGGTCGCGACGGCCAGCACGTTGGGGTCGAACACGATGTCCTCGGGCGGGAACCCGGCCTCGCGCGTGAGCAGGTCGTAGGCGCGGGCGCAGATCTCCACCTTGCGCTCGGTGGTGTCGGCCTGGCCCTTCTCGTCGAAGGCCATCACGACGACACCGGCGCCGTAGTCGCGGATGCGGCGGGCCTGGCGCAGGAACTGCTCCTCGCCCTCCTTGAGGCTGATCGAGTTGACCACGCCCTTGCCCTGCACGCACTTGAGCCCGGCCTCCAGCACGCTCCACCGCGAGCTGTCGACCATGATCGGGATGCGGGCCACCTCCGGTTCGGTGGCGATCAGGTTGAGGAACGTCGTCATCGCGTGCTCGGAGTCGAGCAGGTCGGCGTCCATGTTGACGTCGAGCAGGTTGGCGCCGCCGCGGACCTGGTCCAGCGCGACGTCGACGGCGGCCTGGTAGTCGCCGGACTCGATCAGCCGCCGGAACTTGGCCGAGCCGGTGACGTTGGTGCGCTCGCCGATCATCACGAACCCGGTGTCGGCGCCGATCTCGAACGGCTCCAGCCCGCTGAACCGGGTGCTGGTGCGCGGCGGCGGCACCTCGCGCGGGGCCGCGCCGGACACCGCCTGGGCGATCTTGGCGATGTGCTCGGGGCCGGTGCCGCAGCAGCCGCCGACGATGTTGACCATGCCGCTGCCGGCGAACTCGCCCAGCATGCGGGCGGTCTCGTCCGGAGTCTGGTCGTAGCCGCCGAAGGCGTTGGGCAGGCCGGCGTTGGGGTGGCAGGCGACGTAGGTGCCCGCCAGGCGGGACAGCTGCTCGACGTGCGGGCGCATTTCCTCGGCGCCCAGCGAGCAGTTCACGCCCACGACCAGCGGGTGGGCGTGCTCGATCGCGCTCCAGAACGCCTCGACGGTCTGGCCGGACAGGGTGCGGCCGGACAGGTCGACGATCGTCACCGAGATCCACAGCGGCAGGTGCGGGGCGACGTCGCGGGCCGCGGCGATGGCGGCCTTCGCGTTGAGGGTGTCGAAGATCGTCTCGATGAGCAGCAGGTCGACGCCGCCCTCGGCCAGTGCGGCGATCTGCTCGGCGTAGGCGCCGCGGACCTCGTCGAAGGTGACCGCGCGGTAGGCGGGCTCGTCGACCTTCGGGGAGAGGGACAGGGTGACGTTCAGCGGCCCGATGGAGCCGGCCACGAACCTGCCGCCTGCTTCGTCGGCGGCCTGGCGGGCCAGCTGGGCGCCGCGCACGTTCATCTCGCGGACGAGGTGCTGCAGGCCGTAGTCGGCCTGGCCGATGCTCGTCGCGGTGAACGTGTTGGTCGTGGTGATGTCCGCGCCCGCGGCGAGGTACTGCCGGTGCACGTCGAGGATCAGGTCGGGGCGCGTGAGGTTGAGCAGGTCCGGGTCGCCGGTGACGTCCTGAGGGTGGTCGCCGATCACGTCGCCGCGGTAGTCGGCCGGGGTGAGGCCCGCGCCCTGCAGCATCGTGCCCCAGGCGCCGTCGAGGACGGCCACCCGGTCGCTCAGGATCTCCCGCAGAGCCTTCGTCGTGTCCACCGGCGCCCTCCCAACTGTCGGGAGGCGCCCTTGTTGCGGTTCACGGGGGCCGAGCGTGGCGGACCTGGGTCCGTTGCAGCGCCTCTCGGCCTGGCGAACACAGTACTGGACGCCCCTCCGCGGCACCAAAACCGTTCCCGCGATGTGGACCGTCAGCCGAGAGCGAAGCGCGTCAGGTTCGCCGCCACCGGTTCGGCTTCGCCGGTGTTCCGGCGCGCCGCCGCGGTGAGGACGTCCAGGTGCTGGTACCCGGGCGCCAGCACGGTCTCCCCCGTCGCAGGCTCGCCGCGGGGCGCGATCAGGCCGTCGCCGGCGAGGAGGTTGATCGTGGGGTGCGCCGTGATGCCCTCGGGGTGCCGCACGTGGGCGCGGATCTCCGCCGCGCCGGCCTGGCTGATGTCGGTCACCAGCTTCGACGGGAAGTACTGCTCGGTGAAGTCCAGCGGGTGCTCGGCGAGGCTGCGGGCCAGGTCGGCGATCGCGGTGACCTCCTTCGCCGGGGTGGTGAACGGCGCGCCATGGCGGTCGCGCGCCACGGTGGCGTCGATGTCGTCGTAGTCGCGCCACGTGTAATCCGCGGACGGGTCCACCGGCACGGCCAGCGGGTCGACGCCGAGCGCGCCGGTCGTCCCGGCCGGCTCGTGCGGCAGCGGGAAGTCCTTGTCCGCCACCGGACCGCCGCCAAAGAAGCCTGTGCTGGCCTGCAGGAACGCCAGCGGCTGCGAGTTGTCGTCGAGCAGCGCGCCCAGCGCGGTCGCGTTCGTGATGGCGAAGTCCCAGATCGACGGGATCCCGGTCGCGAACGCCACCGCGTCCCGCGAGAACAGCAGCCGGTCGGTGGTCTCCAGGTTCGCGTTCGACGGGAGGTAGGACGCCAGGTCCGACGGCCCGTCCGGGTCGACGTCGGCGGCCAGCCCGGCCACCCCGAGCAGGTTCATCGTCTCCGCGTTGATCAGCACCGGCAGGTTCAGCGCCCGCGGCAGCAGCCCGGACGCCAGCCCGGCGTGCGTCGCGGCGTAGCCGAGGTCGTCGGCGCCGATCGCGTCCGGCAACCCGCTGAGCGAGCCCAGCGACGTGGAGATCGCCGAGTCGAGCGCGAAGTAGCCGGCGCACTGCGTGTGACCGGGTGTGCCGTCGAAGTCCCACGACGCGAAGAACCCGGTGAGCGTCCCGCCCAACGAGTGCCCGCCGCACAGCACCTTCGACGCCCGCACGGCCGGGTCGGGCAGCTCGCGGACCATCAGGTCGTACTGGTCGCGCAGCGTCTGCTCCAGCCCGAGGTGCGCGAGCCAGCCCAGGCGGTCGTTGCCGAGGTAGCCGGCGAACCGCCTGCCGTCGACCTCGGCGCCGCGGTAGTAGTAGTCGACGGCGACGTGCGGGTCGCGGGCCGCGAGCCCGGCCGCGAGCCCGGTGTGGTCCTCCAGGCAGTTCGACCGCCGGTCCAGGGCCCAGAACTCGATGTGCCGCCCTTGCCGCGCGGCGTTCCGCACGGTGTGGCGGGCCAGGTTGTCGAACGCCCCGGCGCCTTCGAGCACCCCGGGCTGGGCGATCAGGATCCGGTCCGCCCGCGCGGCGTCGGCGGGACCGGCGGCATCGCGGTACCGCAGGTAGGACAGCCAGTCGCACGCCTCCGGGTGCGGGCCGGCCGAATCCGGCAGCGGCACCCGCACCCGCACCACCGACTCGGCGACCGTGGTGACCGGCGAGCTCGTCACGACCGGTGCCTCCGTCCGGTCGGCCGCCGCCGCGGCGGTGATTCCCGGCACGGACGAGATGAGCAGCGTCGCGGCCACAACCAGGGGAAATCGCACGAAACGCGAGGCTAGGAGCCCGGCGGCGGGCGCGGCAACGGCCGGCGCGGAACTTGTCACCGCGATGCGGAATCGACGCGTCGTGGTTGGCACCAGGCGGGAACCCCGATCGGCGAACGGGCGAGAAGACCGGATGCGGGTGACGGCGCGGCGGCCCCGGGGTCACCGGGGCGCTCGCCGGGCAGATCGCCCAGCACCGCGGCTGCCGGTCACAGCGCGGAACAAAGAACGGCGGGCCGGCTTCCCCAAGCCGGCCCGCCGTCGGAGACCGCCTGCCCTGTGGCCCCGACCGGCCGGGCATCGACCTCCCGCGGGCGCCATCCCCCGACGGAACCCGCTTTCCCCGCCGTGCGGTGCCCCGAGCACCCGCACGTGCTCCTCCAGTATGCGCCCGGGAAGACCGTTCCTGGCAAGGCGGAAGTCCTCAAAGTGAGGACTTTGTGCCCATTGCCGTCCACAGTGGATCTTCCCGGCTAGGCTCGGGGCCATGCGCGCGTTCGTGGTCACCGCTCCCGGCGAGGGCGGCGTGGTCGAGGTCGAGCCGCCGTCCGCCGCGCCGGGCGAGGTGGTCGTCGCCGTGGCGCGGGCCGGGATCTGCGGCACCGACGCGGAGTTCTTCGACGGCAGCATGCCCTACCTGCACGACGGGCACGCCCGGTATCCCATGCGGCTGGGGCACGAGTGGTGCGGCACGGTCGTGGAATCCGGCGACGGCGTCGACCCGGCCTGGATCGGCAGGCGGGTCACCGGGGACACGATGCTCGGCTGCCGCGCCTGCCGCCGGTGCCGCGGCGGCCGCCAGCACCTGTGCGAGACCCGCACCGAGATCGGGATCCGCGGCGGGCGGCCGGGCGCGCTGGCCGAACGCCTCGCCGTGCCGGTGACCGCGCTGCACCCGCTGCCGGACGCGGTCGGGGCGGCCGCGGGGGCGATGGTCGAGCCGGGCGGCAACGCGCTGCGTGCGGTGCGTGGCGCGGATCCGCGCCGCGGCGACCGGGTGCTCGTCCTCGGCCCGGGCACGATCGGCCTGCTGTGCGCGATGTTCGCCCGCGCGGCCGGCGCGGAGGTGCACCTGCTGGGCGCCACCGCCGCGTCACTGGAGTTCGCCCGCTCGCTCGGTTTCCGCGACGCCTGGTCCCCGGACCGCTTGCCGGAGCTGCCGTTCGACGCGGTGATCGACGCGTCCGGGGCGCCGGAGCTGCCTGCCAGGGCGGTGGAACTGGTCGAGCCGGGCGGCCGGGTCGTCTACATCGGCCTGGCCGGGCGGCCGAGCCTGCTCGACACGCGCCTGCTGGCGTTGAAGGACGTCACCGCGGTCGGCGTGCTCTCGGCCTCCCCCGGCCTGGCCGGGACGATCGAGCAGTACGCCAGCGGCGCGGTCGACCCGGTGCCGCTGGTCGCCGCGACCGTCGGGCTCGGCGAGGTGGCCGCGGTGCTCGCCGGTGAGCGGCCCGCGGGCGGCGCGCCGAAGATCCACGTCGATCCGCGCCGCTGACCTCAGGCGTGCGCGCCGACGGTGACCGGCCCGATGGTCAGCCGCGGCTCGCGGCCGAGGACTTCCCCCAGCCGGGTCACCTGTTCGTCCAGCTCGCGCCGGTGCGCGGCGCTCAGCGGCGCGAACGGTTCGACGGTGAGGTGGACCGCGGCCGGAGCGGCGCTGGTGCCACACCCCGCCTGCCACGCCGTCGACGAGCAGCACCGGGAAGTTGCCCGCCTGCCCGCGGGCGAGGCACCGGTGCGCGGCCGCGCCGGGGAAGAGCAGTTCCCGCGGGAAGCTGCCGACGACGTGGGCGTCGAAGAGTGGCAGCAGCCGCAGCGCGGGCGCCGTCCGCCTACCCGGCAGGGTGTCGTCGGCGTTCAGCCACATGCGCTCGCCGTCGAGGTCGACCGGGCGCAGGCCGGCGCGGGCGAACAACGCCGACGCCCACTCCACCGGAGCGGACAGCCAGCGCGCGAAGTGCTGGGGCGTGGCCGGTCCGTAGGCGTGCAGGTAACGCGCGAGCACGCCGGTCAGCGCGGGTTCGGTCTCTTCCGGCCGGAACCCGGGCAGCCACCGGCGCGGGCTGGTGTAGGTGACCTGCCGCCCGCGGTCGCGGCCGAAGCACAGCGCGCCCCGGTGCGCGGCCGTCGCCAGTGCCTGGCGCCAGCGCGGCCAGAACCCCTGGAACGCCGGCATGACGAGGTCACCCGCCCACGGGCCGACACGGTCGACGACCGCGCCGGTGAGTTCGTCGGCGGTCAGTTCGGCGTCGGCGAGCGCGTCCGCGACGGCCTCGACGATGCGATCGGTCTGCTCGTCGGTGAGCCGCACCGCGGGCGGCATGGTCGAACGCTGCGGGACCGCGGGCAGCGCACCGGTCCACAGCGCCAGATCCCGCGCCGGCAGCAGGTGCACAGTGCCGCGCGGGCCGAACGTGCGGATCAGCGTGTGGTCGGCGACCGCATCGCGAACGTCGTCCGCGGTGCCGCTGGTGCGCAGGGCGACCGACACCTCCGCGGCGGTGCGGACCTGGGCGTGCGCGCCGCACATCGCGGCGACGGCGTTCGCCGGGCTCGCCGCGGGGCGGGACAGGAAGTGCCGGTCGAGGCGGCGGGCTTGGACGGCGGTCCACGAAACGCGGTCGGTCATGACGGGAACGCTAGGCGGCAAAGCGGTCAGATACCGTCCTCGATGGCGTCGACCAGGCCCCAGTCCAATGCCGTCACCGCGCTTAGCGGCCGCCCGGACAGCGCCGGCCACAGCGTGCGCCACCGGCCGATCCGGCGCGGCACGCTCACCGTGCCGCCCGCGCCGGGGATCAGGCCCATCGCGACCTCCGGCAGCCGGAACACGGTGTTCGCGTGCGCCACCATGCGGCCGGCGAACGCCGCCAGCTCGATGCCCGCGCCGACGCACGCCCCGTGCACGCGCACCTCCGCGCGCCCGGCGATCGCGTGCAGTGCCCGCGCGGCTCCGGCTCTGGTGCGGACGAAGTGCGCGGTGACCAGGTCCGGGGTGGTGCCGAACTCGTCGAGGTCGCCGCCCGAGCAGAACGCGGGACCGGCTCCGTCCAGCACGACCCGGCAGTCCTCCACCGCGGCGGCCCGCAAGGCGTCGACGAGCGCGTCTCGCAGCTCGCGGCCGTAGGCGTTGCAGCGGTCGGGCCGGTTGAGCGTCACGCGCAGCAGGTTGCCGTCGCGAGCCAGGAGCACCGGCGGTTCGGTGGCGGGCGGCGGCAGTGGCCGGTTCCCGCGCCCGCTCAGCCAGCGCGCGAACTCCGGCCCGCCGAGCAGCGTCGAGTAGGCGAACGACTCGACGTCCAGCGCGGCGGCGACGTCCAGGCGGCCGCTTGCCCGCAGCACCTGACTCAGCACCAGCGCCGCCTGCGGGTTCGCCTCGGCCGCCTGCCGCAGCACCTCCGCGTCGCCCGCCGGGTCGTCGCTCGCCGCGAACTGGGGGCCGCTGCCGCAGCCGTCGGCCGCGAACGTCAGGTCGAGGGCGTCGGCCAGCGCCCAGCGCTCGTCGTCGACCGGGCGGCAGGCGACACCGACCAGGATCCGTTCGCACGTCCGCGCCGCCCGCGCGGCGGCTTCGACGACGTCGGCGGGCACGGGCTCGTCGAGGTCGACCACGACCAGCGGCAGCCGCACCTGACCCGCGTCGTCCAGGAGCGGGTCGTGCGCGGCGCCGTCGGCGAGAGCGGCGATCCCCACGGTCATGCCGAGCGGGCCCTCCGCCGCGCCCGTGCCGCGGGCCGCTTGTGCACGCCGACCGTCATCAGCGCGATGTCGACGTAGCGCTCGGCCAGCTCGTCCGGCGACAGCGGGCCGCCGTCCGGGTGGTACCACCGGCCGATCGACTGGAGCATGCCCAGCAGCGCCCGCGCGGTCTCCGCGGGCCGCTTCGCGACGAACAGCCCCTCGGCCACCCCGTCGGAGACGATCCGCGTGACCAGGACCTCGATCTCCTTGCGCCGCGCGGCGTACCGCTTGCGGTTGGCCGGGGACAGGTGCCGCAGCTCGAAGTCCAGCGCGGCGAGCCGGGTGCGGTGCGCCATGTGCAGCACGATCGCCTCGACGGCGTTGACCAGCCGCAGGTCCGGCCGCTCGCCTGCCTCCTCGACGGCCTGCCGCACCCGCCAGTCGAGGTCGCTCGTGGCCTCCTCGACGAGCGCGGTGAACACGCCTTCCTTGTTCTCGTGGTGGTAGTACAGCGCGGGCACCGTCTGGCCGACCCGCCGCGCGATGTCCCGCACGGGGGTGCCGTGGAAGCCCTGCTCGTAGAAGGCTTCCAGCGCGGCCGCCAGGATCGGGGTCAGTTCGAGCGGTCCGTACTCCCGCCACGCGCCCGCGGGTCGCGTCATGTCCAGCCCATCGAAGAGGTCACCGGAAAACGATAACGGGACGCGGCGGCGGGCCGGGGCGCCGCCGCCGCGTGCCGGGTCAGCGCGGGGCCATGCGGATGGCGCCGTCGAGGCGGATCGTCTCGCCGTTGAGCATCGGGTTCTCCACGATGTGCCGGGCCAGCGCCGCGAACTCGGCAGGGTCGCCCAGCCGCGAGGGGTGCGGCACCTGAGCGCCCAGCGACGCGATCGCCTCCTCCGGCAGGGTCGCGAACAGCGGCGTGTGGAACAACCCCGGCGCGATCGTCACCACGCGGATCTTCAGGCTCGCCAGGTCCCGCGCGATCGGCAGGGTCATCCCGACGATGCCGCCCTTGGACGCCGAGTAGGCGGCCTGCCCGATTTGCCCGTCGAACGCCGCCACGGAGGCGGTGTTGACGATGACGCCGCGCTCCTCGCCCACCGGCTCGGTCTTGGCGATCCGCTCCGCGGCCAGCCGGATCACGTTGAACGTGCCGACCAGGTTGACGTTGATCACCTTGGTGAACCCGTCCAGCGGAAAGGGCCCCTGCTTGCCCACGGTCTTGTGCGCGTTGCCGATGCCCGCGCAGTTGACCGCGATCCGCAGCGTGCCCAGCGCCTCCGCCGCGTCCAGCGCGGCGGAAACCTGGGCCTCGTCGGTCACGTCGGCCGCGGCGAACACCACCCCGTCGCCCAGTTCCTTGGCCACCGCCTCGCCCTGCGACGAGGGCAGGTCCACGATGACGACCTTCGCGCCCTTGCCGTGCAGCTCCTTGACCGTCGCCAGCCCGAGCCCCGACGCGCCACCGGTCACCAGCGCGACCGCGTTGCCGACCTCCATGTCGCAACACCCCTTCCGTTCGCCCGTCCCGGCCGCCGCCGGAACCTTGCTTAGCGCACGTTAAGGGAGATCGACCGCGCGGGGAAGGCCCGCGGGGCGGATGTCTTCAGCCGCGGGACTCCACGGCGAGCGCGATCAGGTCCGGCATCCAGTCCGCGCTCGCGCCGAGCAGCGCCTGCGCCTCGGCGACCGCGGCGAGGCGGACCTCCACCACCTGCTCGCCGTCGTCGGGATTGCCCGGCTCGCCGACGATCTCCACCTCGGCCGCGCACCACAGCCACGCCTTCTCCGGGTGCGGTTGGTGCGGGCGGTAGGGCTCGGGCCGGTCGCTGACGCAGTGGTGGGCGCCGATCCACCGCAGCTCGCCGGTCAGGCGGGCGCCGGCCTCTTCGGCCAGTTCGCGGGCGACGCACTCGCCGATGCTCTCCCCCGCCTCCCGCGTGCCGCCGGGCAGGAACCAGCCGTACCGCTCGTCCCGGCACACGACGATCCGGTCGCCGACGAAACCGGCGACGTGGATGTTGGTGACCAGCTCGTCGGCGGGCGCCGCGGTGGAGAACACCGCGTCCAGACCGCCCCACTCCCAGCGTTGCGGCGCGAACAGCAGCGGACGGTCGATCTTCATGGACCGGATCGTACTGGCCCGCCGCGGCCGGTCAGGCCAGGTTCTGCCGCTCGCCGTCGCCGAGGGGTGTCCAGTGCGATCCGCGCGACGGGGGTGGCCGGGCCGGTGAGCTTCGCCGCCGAGCAGCGATCGACCGACTTCTGCCCGGGCTCGGAGGAGATCGCGGGCCGCCGCGACGACCTCGTGCTCGCCACCAAGGCGGGCCTGCCGGAGCAGGTGGTAGCCCTCGCGCGGGGGGCAGGCGCGACATCCCCCAAGGATGGTGAGGCCGTCGTTCATGGCCGCGCGGATCGTCCTGGCCCGCCGCGGCCGGTCAGGCCAGGTTCTGCCCGGCCCACTGGCTGCGGATGCGCCGCCAGGCCAGCGCGTAGGGCTCGGCCGGATCACCCGGCCGGACGATGCCGTTCGCGACGTCGGAGCGGGAGCGCGCGAGCTCCCGCTCGGCGAGCGAACGCGGTACGTGGAGCACTTCGACGATCTGCCAGAAGAGCTCGCCCGGCCCGGCTTCGGTCCCGTCCGCCATGCTCGCAGAATGGCGGCTCCCGCCTGCCTCCGCCACCGCAACGGCGGATTCCACGCGATCGGAACCCGGCCGGGTCACGAGACGGCCTCCTCCACGACCCCCTCGGCGGCCGACGTCACCTCGTCGGCCTGCAGTTCGGACCAGTCGAGCCCGATCGCGGCGACCACGTCGTCGAAAATGGGTGTCCGGTCGCTCATCGCGCGCCCGGGACAGGCTTGGCACACATACGTTCCCCTCCAGCGTCGTGCACAGCCACGGCGAGGTCGGAAATTAACACGCGGCCAGCAGTGGCCGCCACGCAGAATCCCATGAACGGGGGACACCTTTCCGGGGGTGGGGACGGAGTTTGCCGTTGGCCCGCAGGGGGAATCCCCGCCGCGTGGATCATGCGCAGGCACCGGTGATCGAAGCCATCCAGCGGTACCGCGAGCGCGGTCACCTGGGGTTCATCCCGCCCGGGCACAAACAGGGGCGCGGCATCGACCCGCGGCTGGCCGAGGTCGTGGGCCGGGACGTGTTCGCCTCGGACATCATCCTCATGAACGGCCTCGACGACCGCCGCATGTCGCAGGGCGTGCTGGCCAAAGCCGAAGAGCTGATGGCCGACGCGGTGGACGCCGAAGAGGCCTACTTCTCCACCTGCGGCAGCTCGCTGTCGGTGAAGAGCGCGATGCTCGCCGTCGCCGGGCCGGGCGACGAGCTGCTGGTGTCCCGCAACGCGCACAAGTCCGTGGTGGCCGGGCTGATCATCAGCGGGGTGCGCCCGGTGTGGGTGCACCCGCGGTGGGACGGGCGGTTCCACCTCGCGCACCCGCCGGGGCCGGAGGACGTGCGGGACGCCTTCGCCGCGCACCCCGGCGCGAAGGGGATGTTGCTGATCACGCCGACCGACTACGGCGGGTGCGCCGCGATCCGGGAAACCGCGCGGGTGTGCCACGACCACGACGTGCCGCTCATCGTGGACGAGGCGTGGGGCGCGCACTTCCCGTTCCACCCGGACCTGCCGTCGTGGGCGATGGACGCCGACGCCGACATGTGCGTCACCAGCGTGCACAAGATGGGCTGCGGCCTGGAGCAGGGCTCGGTGTTCCACCTGCGGGGCGACCGGATCGACCCGCAGGCGCTGGCGTCACGGGCGGACCTGCTCGGCACGACGAGCCCGAGCGCGCTGATCTTCGCCGGGCTCGACGGCTGGCGGCGGCAGATGGTGCAGCACGGTGAGGAGCTGCTGGGGCGCGCGCTCGAACTGGCCGCGTCGGTGCGGGCGGAACTGGCCGCAATCCCCGGGATCCGCGTGATGGAGCGGGACGACCTGGTCGGGCCGCGGCTGGCCGACGACCACGACCCGCTCAAGATCGTGCTGGACCTCGTGGAGCTGGACCGGTCCGGCTACGACGCGAGCGAATGGCTGCGTGAGCACCACCGGCTCGACATGGGACTGTCCGACCACCGGCGGATGGCCGCGCAGATCACGATCGCCGACGACGAGGAGACCACCGGACGGCTGCTCACCGCGATCCGCGACCTGGCGGAGCGCGCCGGCGAAATCCGACCCGCCAAACCGGTCGACCTGCCCGAGCCGGGCGAACTGGAGCTGGAGCAGGCGATGCTGCCGCGCGACGCATTCTTCGGCCCCACCGAGGACGTGCCGCCGGAGGAGGCGATCGGGCGGGTGTGCGCGGAGGTGATCAGTCCGTACCCGCCGGGGGTGCCCGCGGTGGCGCCGGGCGAGGTCATCACCCGGCCCGTGGTGGACTACCTGCTGAGCGGCCTCGACGCCGGCATGTACCTGCCCGATCCGGCGGACCCGCAGCTGAAGACGTTCCGGGTCGTCCAACGCTGAGGCGCCTCAACAGAAACCGGCGTCGTGCGCCATGAGCGCGATCTGCGTCCGGTTGCCCGCGTCCAATTTGGACAGAACCCGGGTGATGTGCGCTTTGACGGTCGCCACGCTGAGGAACAGCTCGGCGGCGATCTCGGCGTTCGTCAGTCCACGACCGACGCCGAGGGCGACCTCGTGCTCGCGTGGGCTGAGCGCGGCGAAGGCGGCGCGGGCGCGTTCGTAGGACCCGGCCTCGACCGCGGCCCGGTCCATGAGCCGTCGCGTGATGCGCGGGGACAGGATCGGATCTCCCGCAGCAACGCGGCGCACGGCGTCGGCGATCTCCCCGGGCGGCGCGTCCTTGAGCAGGAACCCGCTCGCCCCGGCGCGGAGGGCGCGCAGCACGTTCTCGTCGGTGTCGAACGTGGTCAGCACGACGACTTCGGGCGGGTTCGGCCGCGCGCGCGTCCGGTGCGTGGCGAGGATCCCGTTCAGGCGCGGCATCCGGATGTCCATCAGCACGACGTCGGCGGGGTGCGCGTCAAGCGCGGCCGGCACTTCGTCGCCGTCGCCGGCCTGCCCGACCACGGCGATGCCCGGCGCGCCGTCGAGCATCATCGTCAGGCCGGACCGCACCAGGGCGTCATCGTCGACGATCAGCACGCGGGTCACGCCGGCCACGGCAACTCCGCCGCCACAGCGCCGTGAGCCAGCCGCCCACCGGCCCGCTCGATCCGGCCGCCCGGGACGGGCGCCGCCTGCAGAAATCTCACGCCGCCCACAGCAACTCCCCCGCCACCGTCCCGAAGCTCCACCGGGCATCCGCCCCCAGGGTCACGCCGGCCACGGCAACTCCGCCGCCAGCCGGAACTCCCCCGCCACGGCACCGTGGTCCAGCCGCCCACCGGCCAGCCGCACCCGCTCGGTCAGCCCCACCAGCCCGATCCCGCCACCCGGCCCGGGCGCGGCGCCGGACACCGGGTTGGACACCACGATCCGCAGCCGCGCGCCGGGCGCGCCGCCGAGCTCGACGCGGACCGGGCTGCCCGGGGCGTGCTTGCGCGCGTTGGTCAGCGCCTCCTGCAGCACGCGGTAGGCCGTGCGGCCGGTCGTGCCGGGCACCGCGGCCGTGTCGAGCGTGTCCCGCACCTCGACCGGCGTGCCGACCGCGCGTGACTCCTCGACCAGCTCGGACAGCCCGGCCAGCGTCGGCAGCGGGCCGTCCGGGTCCTCGTCGGTGTCCCGCAGCAGCGCGATCACGTCCCGCAGTTCGTTCAGCGCCTGGTGCACCGTGGCCCGGATGACGCCGGCCGCCTGCGCGATCCGTTCCGGCGAGCTGTCCGGCCGGTACTCCAGCGCCCCGGCGTAGGTCGCCAGCAGCGACAGCCGGTGCGCGAGCACGTCGTGCATCTCGCGGGCGATGCGGGTGCGCTCGGCCGCGCGGGCCTCGGCGATGCGGCGGCCCTGCTCGGCCTCGGCGCGGCGGGCGCGTTCGGTGAGCGACAGGATGAGCTGGCGGCGGGCTTCGGCGAGCGCGCCGCCGCCGACGAGCGCGGCGTGCCCGAGGACCACGAGCACGACCCACCACTCGTAGGGCAGGCCGGGCGTCGGCCGCCACAGTCCGCGCACGAGGTGGCCGGCGACACCGGCCGTGGCGACCCCCACCGCCACGGCCAGCGGACCGCGCCGCGCGATCTGCACGACGCCGATGCTCGCCGGCGGCGTCGCGGTCGGGACGAACGCGGTCAGCACCATGAGCACCACCGCGGAGGGCACCGGCCACCGGAACAGCAGCGGCACCAGCGCGCAGCCGAGGACGCCGACGACGAGGTCCGCGACGAGCGGCGCGCCCCGGACACCCGAGACGATCTCCCCCGCCGCCGTCGCCGCGAATCCCGCCGCGGCGGCGACGGTCAGCGCCGTCCTCCCCCGCTCGCAGAGCAACTCGCCGTGCACGTGGAGGAGCGTACGGGTGCGGGAGCCGGGACGACCAGCGACCAAAGTCGACATCGGTCGACACCGTCGGCCGACGCGCGGCTGGTGGATCTCCGCCAGACTGGCGGCCATGACGGCTTCCAGCACGATCGAGATCCCCGCCGCGGGCGCCTACCGCATCGACGCCACCGGCTCACGACTGTCCTTCACCACACGGCACTTCTTCGGCCTCGGCCCGGTGCGCGGGACGTTCCGGCTGCGCGAGGGCCGGGTGACGGTCGCCGATCCGGTGACCGAGTCCGGGGTGGTGGCCACCATCGACGCGGCGAGCATCGACACCGGCAACGTCACCCGCGACCGCACGGTGCGGTCCGGGCAGTACCTGGAGACCGACCGGCACCCCGACATCGGGTTCGCGTCGACGGCGGTCGAGCGGGACGGCGCGGGCTGGGTCCTGCGCGGCACGCTGACGGTGCGCGGCACGAGCGGCCCACTGGACGTGCACGTCGACTCGGCGGTCACCGAGGGCCCGCGGCTGCGGGTGCGGGCGCACAGCCGGGTGGATCGCTACGCGTTCGGCGTGACGGCGATGAAGGGCATGACCGGTCGCCACCTCGACCTGGAGCTGGAACTGGTCGCCGAGCGGGCTTGATCCGCTCCCGAGCGTCAACCACCTGGCGCCGCGCTGGCCGAGCCGAGCGATTTCTCCGACAGCGGCAGCCATTCCGGCATCCGCAGCGGCGCGGGCTGCTCCGTGCACACCATCACCGGCCCGCGCCGCGACTCCACCTCCAGCGTCCCGTCCGACCGCAGCCGCACCGTCACCACCGCCGCCTCCGGCTCGCCGGGGCCGCCCGTGTGCCGCGAGTGGTCCTTGGTCCGCAGGTAGAACGCGCCCAGCCCGAACGCGGCGAACACGAGCAGCCACAGCGGCCCGAGCATCAGGTACCCGAACGACGCCGAGTCGGTGAACGTGGCCGCGACCCCGCTCTGCATCGGCCCGTACGTGGGCAGGAACCGCAGCACCGCCTGGTCCTTGCCCGGGTTGATCACCGGGTTCTGCACCATCACGTCGACCAGGCTGACCATGATGATCACGAACATCCCGGCCAGCTCGGTCGGCACCGCCACCCCGAGCGCCACGCCGAGCCCGCCGTAGGTGAGCCCCGCCGACAGCAGGCTCAGGAACAGCATCCCGCCGGATCGCGGATCGCAGTAGAACCCCATCACGATGCTCGCGTAACCGGACACCACGGTCGCGACCAGCACCAGCCCCGCCAGTTTCGCCAGCAGCAGCACCGGCCGCGGGAACCCGGCCAGCACCAGCCGCTGGTCGAACTCCCGCGCCCGCCGCACCGACGCGAACAACATGAACCCGATGATCAGCGTGAGCGCGTTCAGCGCGCCGGAGATCAGAGCGAGCTCGCTCGCGTCGACCGTGATCGGCGCGGGCGCGATCCGCGACTGGTACTCGATCGGCCGCGACGGGATCACCGTGCGCACGATCGCCAGCCAGCACGGGATGAAGAACACCACCAGCAGCAGCGCCAGCCGGTTCCGCGCGTGCTGCGCGACCTCGAACGCGATCGCCTTGAGCAGCGCGGCGTGCCAGGTCGTCGAGTCCGCGATCCCGGCCTGCCAGCGCCGTGCCCGGTCCACCAGCTCACCGACGGTCATGACGCGGCCTCGAGTTCGGCGCCGGCCATCGCGTCGGTGGGCTCGACCTGGCCGCGGGTCAGCCGCAGCAGCCGGTCGAACCGTTCGGTGTCGTGCGCCAGGTGCGAAATGACGAGCACCGACCGGCCCTGCGCGCGCAGCTGGTCGGTCAGCGTCCAGAACGTCAGGTAGTTCTCCCAGTCGAACCCCTGGTACGGCTCGTCCATCAGCACCACGTCCGGGTCGTGCATCAGCGCCAGCGTCAGGTTGAGCTTCTGCCGCGTGCCACCGGAGAGCACCCCGGCGCGGACGTGCCGGAACGGGGTGAGCCCGAGCCGTTCGGCGACCGACTCGGCCACCGTCAGGTCCTCCAGGTGGTAGGCGCTCTGGAAGTACCGCAGGTGCTGGCCCACGGTCAGCTCGTCGTTCACGACGATCCGCTGCGGGCAGTAGCCGAGCCTGCCGCGGTGCACCACTTCGCCGCGGTCCGCGCGCAGCACCCCGGCGAGGATGCGCAGCAGGGTGGACTTGCCCGCCCCGTTCTCGCCGAGGACGCCGAGCAGCTCGCCGGGCCGCAGCCCGAACTCGACGCCCCGCAGCACGTGGCGCGCCCCGAAAGACTTGTGCAGGTTCACCGCCTGCAACACGTAGTCCGATTTGGACACCGGATCTCCCTTCCCGGTCAGCGGGTGCGGCGGGTGGCCTGGCGCACGAGCTCCGCGCAGGCGCGGCGGGCCGTCGCGGGCAGGTCCGCCGCCTCCAGCGCCGCGAGCGCCTCGCGCGCCCTGGCCTCGATCAGCTCGCCGACCGCGTCCTCCGCGCCGGTGTCGGAGATGACGGCCCGCAGCCGCGCCGCGCCGTCGGCGTCCAGTTCCGGATCGCCGTGCAGCCGCCGGATCACCTCGCGCTGCCCCGGCCGGGCGCGCCGCCAGGTCAGCGCCATCAGCACGGTCTGCTTGCCCTCGCGCAGGTCGTCGAGCACGGACTTGCCGGTGGTGCCGGGTTCGCCGAACACCCCGAGCAGGTCGTCGCGCAGCTGGAACGCCTCGCCGAGCGGGCGGCCGTAGGCGGTGCACCAGCGCAGCAGATCGGGGCCGCCCCCGGCGAGCGCGGCCCCGATCTGCAACGGCCGTTCCACGGTGTATCCGGCGGTTTTCAGGCGCAGCGCGCGCCAGGCGCGGTCGAGCACGTCCTCGGTCCACTCGCCACCGAGGTCGAGGTACTGGCCGACCATGACCTCGCTGCGCATCGCGTGCAGCACCGGCGCGGCCCGCCGCAGGTCGTCCTCGTCCAGGCCCGCGGTCAGCAGCATTTCGTCGGCCCAGGCCAGGCACAGGTCGCCGAGCAGGATCGCGGCGTTCACCCCGAAGCGCGCGGCCGCGCCGGGGTCGTCGCCGTGGTAGCGCGCGGCGAGCCGGCGGTGCATCGAGGGGCGGCCGCGGCGCAGGTCGGAGCCGTCCATGACGTCGTCGTGGATGAGCGCGAAGGAGTGGAACAGCTCCAGCGCCGCGCCGACCCGCGCGACCGCTGCGCCGGCCGGGTCACCGCCCGCGGCGAGCCATCCGCAGTGGCAGAACAGGGGGCGCAGCCGCTTGCCGTCGCGGACGAACTCGCGCAGCAGGTCGACCAGCGGCGGCAGGCAGCGGTCGGCCGGATCGCGGGACTGCGCGTCGAGGAACTCGCCGAGGACGGCGTCGACCTCCTCCCGAGCCCGGCCGAAGTCCGGTTCCGCCGGGGCGCGCGGTCGCGGGGGTGCGGTCACATCGGCGAGCCGAGTCGACATGAATTCTCCTCGATTGCTGGGGAAAGACGCGGTCGGAGAAGTAGCACCGGAGCGGACGGGTGAAACGGCGAATTCGCCGCACCACACTTCCGGGAGCCGGGGCCGACCTTGTGAGCGAGCATTCGGGTTTCCTCATCGCGGACGGTGAACAACCCAGCGGCGCAATGAACCCGTTGCGGCGCAACGGAAACAAAAACTCGTTCGAATGAAGCTGCGCCGCGGGCTTGAAACCGGACCCGCGCTTCGGGCACCGTTGAGTTGTCCGGCGATCACCGGAAACCCGAAATCCCTTGTCTGCCAGCGTTTTCCGCTGCGCTCGCACCGCCGCCCGAAATGGGCGGAACAGGAGGAACCGCATGACCGTCCCCATCCGCACCGGGAAAGTGGTGCCGCTGTTCGCCGCGCCCGGCGCCGATGTGCTGGTACCACACGAGATCCGCTGGCGTGACGGCACCGAACCGTGCCCGGCTGCTCCCCTGCTCGCCGGGGGACTGCGCCGCCGCGGGCTGCGGGTCGCCGACGGGGTCGTCCTCGCCGGATCGGGCCCGCCACCGGGGATCCCGCCCGGCGGGCGAGCGGCCTTGGCCCCGGACTGGGCAGGCGCGCCTGCCGGTCCGCCGGGGCCTGCCCTCGGAGTGGGACACCTCAACACCGGGAACCTCCGCCCGGGACACGGCGAGGCCATCCGTGCGGAGCTGGCCGCGGCGGCCCAGGCGATGCGGCCGCGCGTGGTGCTGCTGGCCGCGCCGCGCTCGTTCTGCGCGGGTGTCGAACGGGCGATCCGCACCGTGGAGCGGGCGCTGGCCGAGCACGGCCCACCGGTCTACGTGCGCAAGCAGATCGTGCACAACACCCACGTGATCGACGACCTGGCCGCGCGCGGCGCGGTGTTCGTCGACGAACTGGACGAGGTGCCGCGGGGGCAGCTGGTGATCTTCTCCGCGCACGGGGTGCCGCCGTCGGTGCGCGCGCACGCACGGGAGCGAGCGCTGCGGGTCGTCGACGCGACCTGCCCGCTGGTGTCGAAGGTGCACGCCGAGGCGCGGCGCTTCGCGGGGCGCGGTGACACGGTGGTGCTGATCGGGCGCCACGACCACGAGGAGGTCGTCGGCACCGCGGGCGAGGCGCGGGAGTCGACGGTGGTCGTGGAGACCGCGGGCGACGTGGCGGGGCTGCGGGTGCCGGATCCGTCGCGGGTGTCCTACCTGACGCAGACGACGCTGGCGGTCGACGAGACGGCCGAGGTGGTCGACACGCTGCGGGAGCGGTTCCCGGCGCTGCGCGGGCCGCGGTCGGACGACATCTGCTACGCCGCGACCAACCGGCAGGCCGCGGTGCGCGCGGTGCTGGACGAGGCGGACCTGCTGCTGGTCGCGGGCTCGGCGAACTCGGCCAACTCGCGGCACCTGGTGGAACTGGCCCACCGCCACGGGAAGCCGGCGCACCTGGTCGACCGGTGCGAGGACATCCGGTTCGCCTGGCTGCGCACCGCCGCCACGGTCGCGGTGACGGCGGGCGCCTCGGCGCCGCCCGAGCTGGTGGACCGGCTGGTCGCGGCGCTGGGCGGCCTCGGCCCGGTGACGGTCGAGGAGCGGGTCACGGCGGTGGAGACCGTGCGGTTCGGCGAACCGGCGGTCCCGTCGTGACCACCGTCGAGCTGCGGCCGTTATACTGCCCGGTCGAGTCGCGGATCCACCCCGACGTCGAGCTGATCGAGGAACGCGCCATCGCCTGGCTGGACCGGGTCCGCTTCTACCGCGACGAGACCGAGCGGATGCGCGTGGTGGGCACGAACAGTGCCGAGTTCTACGCCCGCTTCGCCCCGGACGGGATCACGGAGAACGTGGAGGCCGCGGCGCGCTGGGTCTACTGGGGTTTCGCGTTCGACGACGCCCGGTGCGACTCGGGTGAGTACGCGCACTCGCCGCACGAGTTCCTGGTGATGGCCGGGCAGGTGCAGCGCGCGCTGGAGACCCCGTGGCACCCGCTACCGGACGGCGATCCGCTGGTCCTGGCGCTGCAGGACATCGGGCGCACGTTCGCGGCGTGCGCGACGCCCGTGCAGGTGCGCCGTTTCGCCGACGCCCAC
This sequence comes from Amycolatopsis sp. NPDC006125, assembly GCF_040614195.1. NCBI lineage: Bacteria > Bacillati > Actinomycetota > Actinomycetes > Pseudonocardiales > Pseudonocardiaceae > Amycolatopsis > Amycolatopsis sp. NPDC006125. The sequence continues at coordinate 19,286 of NZ_JBEXTZ010000065.1, read as the reverse complement.
CGCGCCTGGCTGTTCGGGGTGGCGTGGCAAATCGCCTGCCAGGGCCGCGGGCGCATGCCGGACCTGGCCGAGTACACCGCGATCCGGCTGAACAGCGCGGGCGGGCCGCCGACGCTGGCGATGCTCGAAATCGCCGCGGGGCAGGAGGTTCCGGCCGCGGAAATGGATTCACCTGCGGTGCGGGCGCTCACCGAGATGACGATCCTCGTCGCCTCGTGGGACAACGACCTGCACTCCTACCGGAAGGAGGAAGAGGAAGACCAGACCGGCATCAACCTGATCAACGTGCTGCGCGCGCGGCACGGGCTCGGCGCGGAGGAAGCCGTGGCGCGGGCCTACGCGCTGCGGGACCGCGTGATGAGCCGGTTCCTGCTGCTGCGGTCGGAGGTCGCGGCCCGGCCGGTCAGTGGTGCGCTGCGGACCTACCTGGACGGGCTGGGCAACGCGATCCGCGGCAACACCGACTGGGCGCTGCGGGTGCCGCGCTACCACGGTTACACCGGCCCGGGCGAGGACCCGCGCTGGGCCGACGCGCCGTCGGACCCGTGTCCCGACCCGGTGCCCATCCCCGCCATCGCCTGGTGGTGGGACTCGCTGTGAACACACTCGTGGAGGAGTCATGAAGCGAAACGTCATCCGAAGCCTGATCGCCGTCGCCACCCTCGGCTCGGCGCTGGCGCTCACGCAGGCGCCCGCGTCCGCCCAGGAGACCGGCTCGGCGCCGGCACCCATGCAGGCGCCCGCATCCGCCCTGGAGGCCGGCTGGGCGCCGGTGCAGGACCTGGGCAGCGCCTACTTCTGCCAGGCCGCGGGCATCGCCGGGCAGACCTTCGGCCGCTGGCAACCCGGCGACTGGCGGTGCGTCGGCCCGGTCCTGTGGGTCCGCAACGACCCCCTCCTCGCCGGCGGCGCCCCAGCGTGAGCCCTCGCCCCGTCGGGGCTGGTGAGGTGGGCTCGGTCGGCGGCCGGACCTGATCGCGCGAGGCCGGGCCTGATCAGGTCACGCCCATGCCGAGCCAAGCCAAAGCCAAGCCAAGCCAAGCCAAGCCAAGCCAAGCCAAGCCAAGCCAAGCCAAGGAGGATCCCACCCCGAGCAATCCGGACAAACCCCTTGCGGCCCCCCGCCCTCGGCGGCTCCGCCGCACGACGAGACACCACCTCGGCGGCTCCGCCCCACGACCGGCAACCACCTCGGCGGGTCCACCCCACGACGGGGCACCACTTCGGCGGGTCCACCCGCTGTGGGGGCCACCCTCGGCGGCTCCGCCCTACGACGGGCCTCCGCCGTCGGCGGGCCCACCCCACCACGGGCCGCCCCCTCGGTGGGGCCACCCTCAGTGGGTCCACCCCACAACTGGTCGCCACCCTCGGTGGGGCCACCCTCGGTGGGTCCACCCCACAACTGGTCGCCACCCTCGGTGGGGCCACCCTCGTGTGGCCGACCCTCGGTGGGGCAACCTCACGACGGGCCGCCGCCCTCGGCGGGTCCGCCCCATGACGGTCCGGTTCCGGGCCGCGACAAGGCCGGTGGGCGCCGTGTCCCCATCTGCGGCGTCCACCGGCCGCCGGTGTCAGCGCGGCTCGACCGCGAAGATCTCCAGGTCCCGGGGCGTGCCCTTCGCGCGGAACCAGCGTTTGCGGCGCACCTCGAAGCGCTCCGGGTCGAGCGCCTCCCGCACCGGGGCCGAGATCAGGACCTGCCCGCCGCCCGCGGCGTCCGCCACCCGCGCGGCCACGTTGACGTCCACGCCCAGGTAGTCGTGCCCCAGCTTGCGCGGCGTCCCGGCGTGCAGGCCCGCCCGCAGGCTCGGCCGGTGCCCGGAGATCTCCAGCTCGGCGACCCGCGCGCACGCCTCGACCGCTGCCTCGACCCCGGCTTCCGGCTCGGCGAAGACCGCCATCAGGCCGTCGCCGAGGCGTTTCACCACGCGGCCGCCGCGACGGGTGATCTCGGGCTCGCTCACGCGCCCGACCTCGCGCAGCAGGCGGAGCGCGGCGTCGTCCCCGGCTTCCAGCGCCCACGTCGAGAAGCCCACGAGGTCGGTGAACAGGATCGTGATTTCGGCGGTCTCGGCTGCGCGCCGGGAATCGGTGAACGCCTGCCACACCTGGACCGCGGTCAGGCCCAGCTCGCGGAGCACGCTCGGCTCCGGGTTGTCGGCCAGGGCGCGCGCCAGCCGGTGCGACGGCAGACGGCCGGCGGTGGACAGCGGGTCGCCCATTTCGCTGTCGCCGGGCGCGAGCCGCCGCACGAGCCGCGCGGTGCGGAGCAGGCTCTCCCGCCGGTCGACCTCGCGCAACGCCTGGCCAAGCCTGCTGCGGCGGCCACCGGGGGCCTCGTCGGTCACCGGCCCAGAATAGAGCCCGGCGATCATCCCCCGCGACGCGTCAGCCATCACCCCACCACCTGCTACGGCCAGCCACCACGGCCTCGCCGGTGACCAGGCGGCCAGGACAGCGACCCGCGGCCCCACCAATCACCCAGCCGCCTGCGACCATCCCCCGCAACGCGTCAGCAATCACCCCCAACCACCTGCTACGGCGAACCACCACGGCCTCGCCCCTGACCAGGCGACCAGGACAGCGACCCGCGGCCCCACCAATCACCCACCGGCCCGCCACCACCCCCCGCGACGCGTCAGCGGTCACCCTCGCCGCGGGCGGCGAGCGCCTCTCCCAGCTCGTCGGCGTGCCGCAGCGTCCGGACCAGGAACGGGACGGTCAACGCGACCACCGAGCGGTCCGCGCCGCGCGCCTTCGCCGCCTCCCGGACCTCGCCGGCGATGCCGGTCAGCGTCGCCACGGCCTGCAGCGTCAACCCGACCAGCAGCCCGAGCCGGTCCGGCCGCACCCCGAACCGCCGCAGCGGGTCAAGTCCACGCTCGATCGCGGTCACCAGGTCGTCGACGCGGGTTGTGACCGTCACCAGGTTCGCGGCGGCCAGCGCGGCGACGATCCGCAGGCAGACCACGACCGCGGGCTCCAGCCCGAGCAGCCACCACTGCAACGCGAACACCACCGCGACGAGCAGCCCCAGGGACCGCAACAACCCCCAGCACCGCCGCCAGGACACCCGCGCCACGGCGTAACCGGCCACCGCGACCGCGCACAGCACCCCGAGCCACACCGGCGACCGCAACACGAAGATCACCACGGCGAGCGCCAGCAGCACCAGGAACTTCACCCCCGCCGGGGTGCGGTGCAGGACGCTCGTCCCCGGCTCGTACCAGGCGTTCACGCGGTCAGCTTCCGGTACCAGGCCAGTGCCGGCCCGGGCGCGTCGTCCGCCACGACCCGGCCCGCGTCCAGCACCACGACCCGGTCGAAACCACCGAGCAGCTCCAGGTCGTGCGTCACCAGGACCACCTGCTGCGGCAGCCCGGCCAGGGTCTCGGCGAACCGGCGCTTGTTGCGCAGGTCCAGCAGCGTCGTCGGCTCGTCGCAGACCAGGATGTCCGGCTCGAGCACCAGCATCGCGCACAGCGCCAGCAACTGCTTCTGCCCGCCGGACAGCTGGTGCGCCGGGTGGTCCACGTAGTCGCCGAGACCGTAGCGCGCCAGGACCTCCGCGGCCCGCGCCGCGCGCTCCGATTTGGACAGCCCACTGCGGCGCAGTGAAAACGCGACGTCCTCACCGGCGGTGGGCATCACGATCTGGCTGTCCGGGTTGGTGAACAGGAACCCGACCCGCTTACGCACCGCCCGGCCCTCGCGCACCGGGTCCAGCCCGTCGACCAGCACGCGGCCTTCCGTGGGGGCCACCAGCCCGTTGATCGTGCGCGCCAGCGTGGACTTGCCGGAACCGTTGGCGCCCACGAAAGCCACCCGCCGCTCCGGGATGCGCAAGTCCACATCGGACAGCACGACCCGCGAGCCGTACGCGTGCCCGACGCCCTCGAACTCGATCATCCCGTCTCCCACCTCGTCGCCACACCCACACCGCCGCCGGCGGACAGCGCGGCCAGACCGCACGTCCCGGCCCGCCGCCGCACCAGTGTGCCGAACAGCCGCACGACCAGCACGGCGCCCGACGCTCCCCACGGGTGACCCAGCGCGATGGCCCCGCCGTCCGGGCTCACGACCTCCTCGTCGATCCCCGCCGCGTCCAGGCACGCCAGCGCCTGCCCGGCGAACGCCTCGTTGAACTCGACCACGTCCGGCCGCCGGTCCAGCACGCGCCGCATGGCGGGCACCGCGCCGAGGCCGAGCCGGTTCGGGTCCACCGCCGAGGTCGCCGACGCGGCCAGCCGCAGCCCCGGCACCCCCAGCCGCCGCTGCACCCGCTCGCTCACGATCAGCACCGCCGCCGCGCCGTCGTTGATCCCGCACGAGTTCGCCGCCGTCGCGGTGCCGTCCGGGGTGAACGCGGGCCGGAACCGGGCCAGCCGAGCCTCGGTGAAGCCGTCGCGCGGCCGCTCGTCACGCACTACCCCGCCCACCGGCACGATCTCGGCGTCGAACCGGCCCGTCCGCTGCGCCGCGACCGCGCGGGCGTGGCTGCGCGCGGCGAAGGCGTCCTGCCGCTGCCGTGAAATCCCGGCCTCGGCGGCGACCAGGTCGGCCGCCGGACCCATGTCCGGATCGCCGATCTCCGCCGGCGCGAACGGCGCCCGCGTGTAGAACTCGCCCGGCTCGCTGCTGCCGTCCACCCGCCAGGCGCGGAACGGCGCGGTCGACGCGCTCTCCACCCCGCCCGCGAGGAACACTTCCCCCTCGCCGGCGCGGATCATCGCCGCCGCGAGGGTGATGGCGGCCAGACCGCTCGCGCACTGCCGGTCGACGGTCACCCCAGGCACCGCGAGGCCCGCCCGCAACGCGGCGACCCGCGCGGGGTTCCCGCCCGGCCCGAACACGTTCCCCAGCACCACGTCATCCACAGTGGACAGACCGGCGTCGTCGAGGGCGGCCCGCAGCACAGGCGCGGCGAGCTGGTCCACCGGCACCCCGCGCAGGGCGCCGAAGGCGTTGCCGATGGCAGTCCGCCGCGCGGCGATCACGACGGGGGTGGCCACGGCAACTCCACGGACAGAGTCCCGAGCCGCGCGGCGGCGAGCGCACCAGCACGGCACGCGGCGATCACGACGGGGGTGGTCACGGCAGCTCCACGGACAGAGTTCCGAGCCGCGCGGCGGCGAGCGCACCAGCACGGCACGCGGCGATCACGACAGGGGTGGTCACGGCAACTCCACGGACAGAGTTCCGAGCCGCGCGGCGGCGAGCGCACCAGCACGGCACGCGGCGATCACGACAGGGGTGGTCACGGCAACTCCACGGACAGA
>NZ_JBEXTZ010000065.1:0-13909 GCF_040614195.1 Amycolatopsis sp. NPDC006125 | reverse complement strand
GAGTTCCGAGCCGCGCGGCGGCGAGCGCACCAGCACGGCACGCGGCGATCACGACAGACAGGGTCATGCCAGTGGCTCCGTGGGCAAGGCCCCGCTCGCGACCCGCGGCGAGGGGCACGCCGGCGTGGCGCGCGGCAATTGGGCCGGGGGTGGTCCGGCAGCTGACCGTGAGCACGGCCCCGCCAACGACCCGCGCGGCAACGAGCACACCAGCACGGCACGCGGCCATCAGAACAGTCACCTCAACGGCTCCACGGGCAGCGTCCCATCCGCCAGCCGCGCGGCGACCGACGCCCGGGCCGGCTTGCCGGACGGCGTGCGGGGCAGCGATTCGACCATCAGCCACCGCCGCGGGCGGTTCGCGGGTGACAGCCGGTTCCGGGCGACCGCCCGCAGCTCGCGCAGCCGGGGCGAGCCCTCCACCACCGCGGTCACCAGTTCGCCCAGGCGAGGGTGCGGGGTGCCGGTGACCAGCACGTCCACCACCCCGGGCGCGGTCCGCAGCACGGCCTCGACCTCCTCGGCCGGCACGAGCCGTCCGCCGCTGGACACCGTGGCTCCCGATCGGCCCCGCACGATCAGCGCGCCGGACGCGTCGAACTCGACCAGGTCGCCCACCGTCGTCCAGTCGCCGCCCGCGCGCAGATCGCCGTCGCGGAGCTGGCCGGCGCAGGCCAGCCGCGACCGCACCCACAGCACCCCGTCGCGCACGTCCAGCTCCACCCCGGGCACCGGCCGCAGTCCCCCGGCGCCGCGCCGGATCGCGATCAGCGAGTGCTCCGCCGAGCCGTAGTACTCGATCAGCTCGGCCTCGGGCAGCACCCGCGCGAAGCGGTCACGCAGCTCGTCGCCGACGTGCGCCCCGCCGCACACCACCGTCCGCAACGCGCAGCGCCCGCCGCGCCGCTCCAGCACCGCGAGCAGCGCGGACAGCATCGCCGGCACCAGGTGCACGGTGGCGGCCTCCGTCCGGGCCGCGGCCTCGGCGTCCCAGCGCGGCAGGGTGACCACCGGCCGCCCGCACCACCGCGCGTGCAGCGCGCCGAACAGGAACAACGACGAGCTCAGCGGCCCCGGGATCAGCACCGGCCCGGGCAGCGGGCCGAGCGCGGCGAAGCTGCGCAGCCACGAATCACGGCTGCGCACCAGGACCTTCGGGCTGCCGCTGCTGCCCGAGGTCGTCGGCAGGTAGAAGAACGTCTCCCCATCACCCGCCTGCTCGACCGGTCCGGCAGGCGGCGGAGCCGGTGCGGTGACCACCAGGTCCGGGCGAGCGTCGGCGAGCACGGCGGCCCGCTCGTCCGGGGTCCAGGCCGGCTCGATCACCAGGGACGCGGCACCCAGCAGGTCCGCGCCGAGGAACCACGGGAGCACGTCGGGCACGTCGAGGGCGACCCGCGAGCCTTCGCCCATCCCACGCCCGGCGAGCCACCGGGCCGCGCCGTACGCCCGGCCGTCCGGGTCCATCACTCGCTCCGCGACGCCGATCCCACGAGCTTGCCGGGCAGCGCGCGGTGCACGACGGCGCCGATCAGGGCGACCGCGACGACCTTGGCCGCGTCGCCGGGCAGGAACACCAGCGACTGCACGGCGGCGGCGCCCAGGTCGCCGGTGTAGATGCCGAGGTAGGTGATGCCGAAGACGTAGTCGATGACCACACCGGCCGCGGCGGCGAGCAGCAGCACCGGCACGTTGGGGCGCTTCAGCCGCGCCACGATCAGGCCCACCACCAGCGCCGAGAAGATCCAGCCGATCAGGAACCCGCCGCTGGGCCCGATGAACGGCGCGATCCCGCCGCGGCCGCCGGACAGCAGCGGCAGGCCGATCGCGGTGAGCGCCAGGAACAACACGACCGACGCGGTGCCGCGGCGCGCCCCCAGCACGCAGCCGGCCAGCAGCGGGCCGGCGTTCTGCAGCACGATCGGCACGCCGGAGCCGCCGACGTAGAGGCCGGGGAAGAGCCCGAGCACGGCGATGAACGCGGCGAAGACGACGGTGCGGGCGAGGTCACCTGCGGGAAGGGCGGGGCGGGACACGCGGGAACGGTAACCCGTGCCCCGCCGCGGCGGGAAAGACGCAGGTCACATTCAGCTGTGATCCATGCGGTGGAACACGATCTCCCGCACGAACAACAGCACCGCGGCGGCCACCGGGATGGCGACCAGCGCGCCGACGATGCCGAGCAGCACCCCGCCCAGCACCACCGCGACGACCGTGACCAGCGCGGGCACGTCGACGAACCGGCCGATGATCTTCGGGGTCAGCAGGTAGTCCTCGACGAACCGGTAGACGATGAAGAACCCGACCGTGGCCAGGCACACCGGCCAGGACACGGTCAGCGCGGCCAGGCTCACCACGACCCCGGCGATGATCGCGCCGATCACCGGGATCAGGTCGAGCACCGCGAGCAGCAGCGCCAGCAGCACCGGGTACGGGATGCCGAAGATCGTGAACCAGATGAACCCCAGCACCCCGGCGATGATCGAGATGACCACGTTGCCCAGCACGTAGGAGCCGACCTTGGCGAAGATCTCGTCGCCGATGAGGATCGCGCGCGGACGCCGGGTGTGCGGGACGAAGCGGTAGATCGTGGCGCGCAGCCGCGGGAAGTCGGCGAGGAAGTAGATCGTCAGGACCAGCACGATCAGCGTGTCGGTGAGCGTGCCCAGCACCGCGCGGCCGCTGCCGAGCAGCCCGTTGACCAGGGCCGGGTTCGGGTCGCTGAACGTGCTCTGCAGTCGTTGCTGCAGGTCGAACCGCGCGCTGACCTGGCCGAGCCACGAGCTGCGGTCGCCCAGCCGCGCCAGGTACTCCGGCGCCTGGTCGATGAACCGGACGGCCTGGTCGACCAGCGGCGGGATGAGCGCGGCGAAGAACCCGGCGGCCAGGCCCAGCCCGCCGACCACGATCACCGTGACCGCGAGCGCCCGCGGCAGGCCGCGCCGGACGAGCCAGGACGCGAGCGGTTCCAGGCCGATCGCGGCGAACAGGGCCACGCCGATGAGCACGAGCGTGCCGCTGGCGATGAACAGGAACCAGACGGCGCCCGCCGTGACGGCCGCTCCGGCGGCCGCGGCCATGCCCATGAAGAACGGCGAGCGCTTGTTCATCGGTTTGCCGGGCGGGCCCAGCGGGCGGTCCTCGCTGCTGATGCGCTCGGCCACGGCTTCGGCGTCGGCGACCGGGCCGGTGATGGCGTCACGAGGCTGGCCGACCAGTTCGTCTGGCCCCTCCGCATCCGCAGGTGACGCCGCCACGCTGGGCGAGTAACCCGGGACGGGGGTGGTGAAACAGGGCTGGCTTCGACGGCCATTGACATCTAACATGTCAGTTGTGGAACGAGTGCGGCGGACGTTGCTGCGGGAAACCGCGCACCAGGTCATCCGGGACGCGATCGTGCGTGGCGATCTCGCGCCGGGCAGCGTGGTGCGCGACGCCGACCTGGCCGAGGAGCTGGGCCTGTCCCGGGCGCCGGTGCGTGACGCACTGGCCCGGCTGGCCGACGAGGGCCTGATCGAGACCAAGCCGCAGAGCCACACGCGGGTCACGCCCCTGCTGTCGCGGGACGTCCGCGACGCGGCGGCGGTGGTGCGGGCGATGCACGAGCTGGCCGCGCGCACGGCGGTCCCGCGGCTGAGCGACGCGGACTGCGACGCGATGGCGGCGGCCAACGACCGCTTCGCCGCCGCGGCCCGCGCCGGGGACGTCGACGGGGCCCTGCGCGCGGACGACGAACTGCACGACGTGCTGGTGCGCGCCTGCGGCAACCGGGCCGTCGCCGCGACGATCGACCGCTACACGCCGCTGATCCGCCGCCTGGAGCGAATCCGGTTCGGCGAGGGCGCCGGGCACCAGTCCGCGGAGCTGCACGAGCGGCTCATCGAGGCCTGCCGGGCCCGCGACGCCGCCCCGGCCACCGCGGTGACCACCGAGATCTGGCGGGAACTGGAGGACCTCGCCGACTGACCACCCGGCCGACGGCGCGAGCGCCGAACATCCCCGAACACGGCACGAACCGCACTCCCCCGCCGCCCGGAGCCATCCGCGAGCCCGCTCGGCACCGCCGAGGCCAACCCTGATTGGAGCCCCCATGTCCCTGGACGACTTCGAGCGCTATCCGCTGCTCTTCGGCCCCTCGCCGGTGCACCGGCTGGACCGGCTGACCGCCCACCTCGGCGGGGCCGAGGTGTGGGCCAAGCGCGAGGACTGCAACTCCGGCATCGCGTTCGGCGGGAACAAGACCCGCAAGCTGGAATACCTCGTCGCGGACGCGATCGCCCAGGGGTGCGACACCTTGGTGTCCATCGGCGGCGTCCAGTCCAACCACACCCGCCAGGTCGCGGCCGTCGCGGCGCGGGCCGGGCTCAAGTGCGTCCTGGTGCAGGAGAGCTGGGTCGACTGGCCGGACGCCGTCTACGACAAGGTCGGCAACATCCTGATCAGCCGCCTGGCCGGCGCCGAGGTGCGGCTGGTCAAGGCGGGCTTCGGCATCGGGTTCAAGGAGAGCTGGGAGCAGGCCCTCGACGAGATCCGTGAGCGCGGCGGCAAGCCGTACGCGATCCCGGCCGGCGCGTCCGACCATCGCCTGGGCGGGCTCGGCTTCGCCCGGTGGGCCGCCGAGGTCGCCGAGCAGGAGCGCGAGCTGGGCGTGCACTTCGACACGATCATCGTGTGCTCGGTCACCGGCTCCACGCAGGCCGGGATGATCGCCGGGTTCGCCGCGCTGGACGAGGACCGGCCGCGCCGCGTCCTCGGTATCGACGGCTCCGCCAAGCCGAAGGAGACCCGCGACCAGATCGCGCGCATCGCGCGGAACACCGCGTCGCTGCTCGGCGTCGAGCGGGAGCTGGACGTCGAGCTGGACGAGCGCTACCACGCCGGCATCTACGGCATCCCCGACGAGCAGACCCTGGATGCGATGAAGGTCGCCGCCCGCACCGAGGGCATGGTCACCGACCCGGTGTACGAGGGCAAGTCGATGGCCGGGCTGATCGACCTGGTGTCGCGCAAGGAGATCCCGGCCGGTTCGACCGTGCTGTACGCGCACCTCGGCGGCCAGCCCGCGCTCAACGGCTACAGCGCGCTGTTCAGCTGACGGCGAGGGCGCCCGGCCACGCGGCCGGGCGCCCTCCCCTCACTTCTCGCTGCTGAAGGCGGCGTCGAAGGCCGCCGACGGCTTGTCCCACAGCAGGTTGCGGATGAAGCCGACCGCTTCCTCCGCCCCGCGCAGGCGGTCCATGCCGGCGTCCTCCCACTCCACCGAGATCGGCCCGCGGTAGCCGATCGCGTTGAGGGCGCGGAAGCACTCCTCCCACGGCACGTCGCCGTGGCCGGTGGACACGAAGTCCCAGCCGCGGCGCGCGTCGGCCCACGCCAGGTGCGAACCGAGCCGCCCGTTGCGGCCGTCGAACCGCTTCTTCGTGTCCTTGCAGTCGACGTGGTAGATCCGGTCGGCGAAGTCCAGGATGAACCCGACCGGGTCCAGGTCCTGCCACACGAAGTGCGACGGGTCCCAGTTCAGCCCGAACGCCGCCCGGTTGCCCACGGCCTCCAGGGCGCGGCGAGTGGTCCAGTAGTCGTAGGCGATCTCCGACGGGTGCACCTCGTGCGCGAACCGCACGCCGACCTCGTCGAACACGTCGAGGATCGGGTTCCAGCGGGCGGCGAAGTCGGCGTACCCGTCGTCGATGACCTCCTGCGACACCGGCGGGAACATCGCCACGTACTTCCAGATCTTCGACCCGGTGAAGCCGATGACGGTGTCCACGCCGAGCTTCGCCGCGGCGCGGGCGGTGTCGGCCATCTCCGCGGCGGCCCGCTGCCGCACGCCTTCGGGCTCGCCGTCGCCCCAGACGCGGGCGGGCAGGATGTTGCGGTGCCGCTCGTCGATCGGGTCGTCGCACACCGCCTGCCCGACCAGGTGGTTCGAGATCGCCCACACCTTGAGGCCGTAGGACTCCAGGATCTTGTGCCGACCCGCCACGTAGTCGTCCTCCGCGAGCGCGCGGTCGACCTCGAAGTGGTCGCCGCTGCACGCGATCTCCAGCCCGTCGTAGCCCCACTGCGACGCGAGCCGGCACACCTCCTCGAACGGCAGATCGGCCCACTGGCCGGTGAACAACGTGACCGGACGGCTCATCGCCGGCTCCCTTCGCTCGCCTTCAGTCCTTGCACACTCAGCAGCAGGTCCCGGACGTCGGTGGCGGCCAGCCGCTCCCGCTCCGGCACACCCGCGTCCCCGCACAGCAGCACCGGCCCGTCGTCCGGCGAGTCCGGCAGCCGCCCGTGCGAGCCGCGCACCGGCGCCGGGTCCAGCGGCGTGGTCTTCATCGCGTACCGCAGGCCGGCCTTCTTGCGCACCAGGTTCAGCCCGGCCTTGGCCTTGGCCAGCGGGTCGGCCGGGTCGAAGAACAGCTCGGCCGGGTCGTACCCGGGCTTGCGGTGGATCTCCACGCCACGCGCGAAGTCCGGCGCGCGGTCGTCGTCGAGCCAGTAGTAGTAGGTGAACCACGCGTCCGGCTCCGCGGTCACCACGAACTCGCCCGCCCGCGGGTGGTCGATGCCGTAGCGCGCCTGGGCCTGCCGGTCCAGCACTTCGTCCACACCGGACAGTTCGGTCAGCAGGTCGCGGACGCGCGGCAGGTCCGCCTCGTCGGCCACGTAGACGTGCGCGACCTGGTGGTCGGCGACGGCGAAGGCCCGCGAGGTCCACGGGTCGAGGTACTCCATGCCGTCCTGCGTGTAGACCTCCAGCAGGCCCTCGCGGCGCAGCAGCCGGTTGACGTCGACCGGCCGGCGCGCGTTGGTGATGCCGTACTCGCTCAGCGCCACGACCCCCACGCCGTCCGCCCTGGCCTGGTCGAGCAGCGGCGCGACGGACGCGTCCACCGCGCGGGCGGCCGCGATGGCCTGCGGCGAGTCGGGGCCGAACCGCTGCAGGTCGTAGTCCAGGTGCGGCAGGTACGCCAGCGTCAGGTCGGGCCGGTCCTCGCGCAGGATCGCCGAGGTGGCCCCGACGATCCAGTCGGTGGAGGCGATCGACGCGGTCGGGCCCCAGTACTGGAACAGCGGGAACTCGCCCAGCCGCGAGGTGAGCCGGTCGTGCAGCTGCGGCGGGCGGGTGTAGCAGTCCGGGGCCTTCTTGCCGTCGGCGTAGTAGATCGGCCGGGGCGTGACGGTGAAGTCGGTGGTCGCGCCCATCGCGTACCACCAGCACACGTTGGCCGCGCGGTAACCGGGGTGCTCCGCCCGCGCGGTCTCCCACAGCTTCTCGCCCTCGACCAGCTTGTTGTGCTGGCGCCACAGGAAGACCTCGCCGAGCTCGCGGAAGTACCAGCCGTTGCCGACGATGCCGTGCTCGCTGGGCATGCGCCCGGTCAGGAACGTGGACTGGACGCTGCAGGTCACCGCGGGCAGCACGGTGTCCAGCTGCGCCTGCCAGCCCTGCTGCCCCAGCTTCGCCACGTTCGGCATGTGCCTGAGCAGCCGCGGGGTCATCCCCACGATGTCGAGCACCAGGAGCGGTTTCACTTCGATGCCACCAATCCCGCGGCGAAGGACAGTTCCGCCGCGATCCCGCCGATGAGGTCCTGGCGGTGCGCCTCGGGCAGCACCGTCCAGGTGTAGGTTTCCACTTCCAGGTGCGCCGGCTTCGGCGGCAGCGCGGCGAGGGCCTGCGACAGCACCTCGGTGGTCGAGGACAGCGGCGCCGCCGGGGTCGCGTGCAGCGGCACGTGGAAGTGCACGCGCCACGGCCCCTCCCCCGGCAGGTCCGCGAACGCCTCGCCCAGGTCGTCGGCCTTGCGGACGTCGCCGCCGGACGATTCCCGGGTCTGGTGCAGGTACCGCGGCTCGTCGAACGCGGCCAGCGCCTCCCGGGCCGCCGGGTCGCGCGGGTCCGGCACGTGCAGGGCCGCCGACATCTGGACCTTGACCACGTCGAGCCCGGCCGCGGTGATCTCGGCGACCGCGCCCGCCGGGTCGGCGAAGGACACCGCCAGGTGGCAGGTGTCCAGGCACAGCCCGACGTGCGCGGGGTCGACGCGCCCGGCGAGCCAGGACACGGCGTCGTGCACGGTGTCCAGGATGCAGCCGGGTTCCGGCTCGACGGCGAGCCGGATCGTGCGGTCCTGGGCGCGCAGCCCGGCGGTCACCTCGTCGAGCAACCGCTGGGCCGCCGCGTCGTCCTCCGGCGTCCACGGCTCGCGCCAGCCCAGCGGCAGCGTGGAGATGCTGCCGAACGCGGCGTCGTCGGGCAGCAGCCCGGACAGCACGGTCGCGCAGTTCAGCGTGTACTCCGCGCGTGCCCGGTCGGTCCACCGTGGACGGTAGACCTTCTGCTTGACCACCGGGTCGTGGAACCCGCCGTACGGGAACGCGTTGAGCGTCACCACTTCCAGCCCGCGGGCGTCCAGTTCGGCACGCAACCGCTTGCGCTCGCCCGGATCGGCGGCCAGCGCCGACGCCACGTCGGCGGCCAGCCACAGCCCGAGCCCGAGCCGGTCGGCGCCGAGCCGCTCCCGCACCGGCAGGGCGTAGGAGTCGAGCTGGCCGAGGACCCCCGCGAGGTCCTCGGCCGGATGGACGTTGGTGCAGTAGGACAGGGGCGTCACGCGACCGCCTCGTCCCGCCCGCCGCGCAGCACGGAGTTGCCCTCGAAGGTCTCCTTGGCCGCGCTGAAACCGGGCAGCTCGTCGAGGACCAGCCGCCCGCTCTGGCCGTAGAAGGCGACCGGGTTGTCCCACAGCACGGTGTCCACATCGGACTCGGTGAACCCGCCGTCGAGCATCGCCAGGCCGGTCTTGTGGACCTTCAGCGGGTCCGACCGGCCCCAGTCGGCGGCGGAGTTGACCAGCATCTTCTCCGTGCCGTGCTCGCGCAGGATCGCGACCATGCGCTGCTCGTCCATCTTGGTGTCCGGGTAGATGGAAAAGCCCATCCAGGCGCCGGACTCCTTGACCAGGCCGACGGTGACCTCGTTGAGGTGGTCGACGACGACCCGCTCCGGCGCGATGCCGGACTCGGCCACCACGGCGAGGGTGCGCTTGGTGCCTTCCAGCTTGTCCCGGTGCGGGGTGTGCACGAGCACCGGCAGGTCGTGCTCCTTCGCCATCTCCAGCTGGCGGGCGAAGGCGTCGTCCTCGGCCGGGGTCATCGAGTCGTAGCCGACCTCGCCGACCGCGACCACGCCGTCCTTGGCGAGGTAGCGTGGCAGCACGTCGAGCACCGGCGTGCAGCGCGGGTCGTTGGCCTCCTTGGGGTTGAGCGCGATGGTGCAGTGGTGGCGGATGCCGAACTGCGCGGCGCGGAAGCGTTCCCAGCCGATCAGCCCGTCGAAGTAGTCGGTGAACGACGACACGCCGGTGCGCGGCTGGCCGAGCCAGAACGCGGGCTCGACCAGTGCCCGCACGCCGGCGGCGTACATGGCCTCGTAGTCGTCGGTGGTGCGGGAGGTCATGTGGATGTGCGGATCGAACAGGCGCATCAGGGTGTCTCTTCCAGGAAGCGGAGTGCGTCGGCGGGAACGGCGCGGCCGGCCGCCCTGCGCTCCCCCGCGTAGTCGGTGATCATGCGGCGCAGCTCGTCGTCGGCCCGCCGGTCCAGCTCGGCGACCGCGGCCAGCGGGATGCCGGTGAACAGGCACTTCAGCACGCCGTGGCGCCAGCCGTGCTGGTCGAGGTGGCGGGCGGCGAACGGGCCGAGCGCGGCGGCGATCAGGCCGGTGTCGTTGCTGCGCAGGGCGTCGCGGACCAGTTCGAGACCGGTGGCGACCGCCTTGTCGCCGACCGCGGACAGCGCCCGCAGCACGCCCCGCCGCTCGGCGCCGTCGCCGTAGCGGTAGAGGTCGGCCAGCTCGGTCGCGAACTCCCCGGCGGGCAGCGCCGCGGCGAGCGTGGTCAGCAGCCGGGTCCGGGCCAGGTCGTCGGCGGTGCCGTGGACCAGGCCGTCCGGATCGGAGCCCGGGTGCAGCGGCCCCCGGCCGACGTGCCGTCCGGCCGCCGGGAACAGGGTCCGCACGGCCGTCGGTTCACCGGTGATGCGCCGTTGCGCCTCGCCCAGCCAGGACTGGTCGAGCCGCGCGGCCCGCAACGCGGTCAGCGCGGCGCGGGCGACCTGCGGCGCGGCGTGGCTGTGCCGGGGCAGCTCGACCGCGGCCACCCCGGTGTAGCCGATCTCGTCCAGCGCGGCGAGCGTGGCGGGCAGGTCCAGCTGCCCGTCGCCGAACTCGAGGTGCTCGTGCACCCCCGGCCGCATGTCGTCCAGCTGCACGTTGACCAGCAGCCCCTTGGCCTGCCGGATGCAGGCGGCCGCGTCCTGCGGCTCCACGGCGACGCAGTGCCCGACGTCGAGGGTGATCCCGAGCCCATCCGGATCACCCAGTTCGCCGCGCAGCCGCAGCGCGTCGGACAGCGTTTCCACGAGCATCCCGGGTTCCGGTTCGAGGCCGAGGCGGACACCGCGCCGGTCCGCCTCGGCCAGCACCGCGGGCATCCGCGACCGCAGCCGCTCCCACGCGATCTCGTCGTCCACAGTGGACACCCCGGACCAGAACGACACGCAGTCGGCGCCCAGTCCCTCCGCGACCCGGATCGCCCGCGCCAGGAAGTCCAGCCGCTTGTCCGCGTTCTCGCTGACCAGGGTCGGTTCGTGCTTGTGCCACGGGTCGAGCAGGAACCGCGCGCCGGTCTCCACGACGCAGCGCAGGCCCAGCTCGCCCAGCCGGGTCGCGACCCGGTCCACGCGCGCGGACAGGTCGTCGGCGTACGGGTCGAGGTGCTGGTGGTCCAGCGTCAGCGCGACCGAGGTGTAGCCCAGGTCGGCGATGATCGCCAGCGCGTCGTCGAGCCGGTGGTTGGCGAACCCGTTGGTGCCGTAGCCGAGGTGGTAACCGCTCATGTCGGGCTCACCTTCCGGCCGAGCCGCTTGGCCAGCGGCAGCGCCAGCGTGACCAGGCCCGCGCCGAGCACCCCGCCGCGCCGGGCCGCGAGCGCGGCCTGCAACGGGACCATGCCGTGGATGCCCGCGGCCGTCGCCGTGCGGACCACGGCCGCGGTCGGCTTGCGCACCGCCGCGTACTGCTTCGACCCGACGCTCACGCCGTACCCGGCGGCCGCGGCCAGCGCCGCCACCCGGTGCCCGGCCGCGCCACCGCGCCCGGAGACCGCCGCGGCGGCCGACGCCGAGGTCAGCGCGAGCGCGCCCGCCGCCCGTGCGGGCGACGCGCCGTGCACCTCGCCTGCCGACAACGCGGTGACCCCGAGCGTGTGCCCGCCGAGCACCGCGGCCGGGACCAGCGCCTTCGCCGCGCCCGAGCGGCCCGCGCCGAGCAGCACGTCCAGCGAGCGGCACAGCGCCATCGCGGCCGGCGCGAGCGGGGTCTTCTTGAGCACGGTGTCGTAGGCCCACACCGCCGCCGCCAGCGGCGCGGCGACCTTGAGCGCGTCGCGGCCACCGGCGACCGCGGCCAGCCCGAGGCCCGCGCCGGTCAGCCCGGCCGCCACGCCGAGCGCGCGCTGCGGGCTGATCCGGCCGGACGGGATCGGCCGCTCCGGGCGCTCGACCGCGTCCAGTTCGCGGTCGGCCCAGTCGTTGAGCGCCATGCCGGACCAGTAGATCGCCACCGAGGCCAGCGGCAGCGCGAGCCGCCGACCCCGCAATGGACGACCGGCCGCGGCGGCGCCCGCGACGGTGTCGCCGAGGACGCTCAGCGCGGCCGGTGCCCGCACGAGCTGCACGTACGGGTTCACTTCTGCCGTCCCAGCGACGCCGCCCACTCGGCCAGGACCCGCGCCTGCTCGGCGAAGCGGTGCTCGCCGGTGCCGACCGGGTCCTTGAAGAAGAACGCCAGCTGCCCCAGCGGCCCGGTCTCGCCCGCCCGGTACGCGGCCGCGGTCAGCCGCGCCAGGTCCAGCACCAGCGGCGCGGCCAGTGCCGAGTCGTAGCCGGTCCAGGTGAACTGCAGGGTCATCCGCGCGCCCAGGAAGCCCTCGAAGGACACGTGGTCCCACGCCGTCTTCTGCTCGCCCAGGTCCGGCACGTGGTCGATGTGCAGCGGCGCCACCACGTCGTCGCCGAGCAGGGCCGCCAGCCCGCGGGCCTTGGACTCCAGCTTGCCCGCCGCCTTCACCGGGTCGGCCAGGGTGGCGCCGTCGCCGCCGCCGAGCAGGTTGGTGCCCGACCACGAGCGCACCTTCAACGCCCGCGCCGCGAACATCGGCGCCAGCACCGACCGGAGCAGCGTCTCACCGGTCTTGCCGTCCGAACCCGCGTAGGGCAGCCCCTGCCGCCGGGCGAATTCGGTGAGCGCGGGCAACCGGATGCCCGTCGACGGCGTGAAGTCCACGAAGGGGCACCCCGCCGACACCGCCGCGAACGCCGCCAGCGAGCTGCCGGGCAGCACCTCCCGGCCGGGCTCGTCCATCGCCGCCACGAGCGCGTCGAGGTCGTGGTGCTCCGGCGCGTCCGCGGTTGGGGGTTCCGTGGACGAGACGTTGATCACCACGACGGCCGACAGGCCGTGCCGGGTGCGGAACTCGCGCAGGTCGTCGGCCATCCGCGCGGCGGTCTCGGCCTGCGTGCGCCCGGCGGGCACCGGGCGCAGGTCGGCCTCGACGGCGCGCAGGCCGTCGCGGATCGCCGGCAGCAGGCCGGCGGGGAGCAGCCCGCCCGCGGTGAGCTGCTCCGCCTTCTTCTCCAATGGCGTGTCCACCAGGTCGTGCCCGCCGACGACGAGCTCGTCCCAGCCCGGCAGCACGCCGGGCGCCACGTCGAGCCGCTCGGTCACACAGCCGTCCGGCCCGGTCAGGCCGGACCGCATCGCGAGCAGCCCGCTGATCGCCGTCGTGGCCACCGAGCCACGCGCGCCGACCAGCCACAATCCAGTTCTCTCAGGCATCGATCACCCTTTCGGTCGACATTGATACGCCGACCCAGGACGTTCCGTTGCCCGCGCTCTCCTCCACCGCGTGCAGCACCCGCTGGACCTGCAGGCCGTCGGCGAACCCCGGTTCGGGGTCGCGCTGCTCGCCGATGGCGGTGAGGAAGTCGGCGATCTCGTGGGTGAAGGTGTGCTCGTACCCCAGCAGGTGCCCCGGCGGCCACCACGCCCCGACGTAGGGGTGGTCCGGCTCGGTCACCAGGATCCGCCGGAAGCCCGCCTCGGCCGGGTCGTCGTCGCCGTCGTAGAAGGACAGCTCGTTCATCGACTCGAAGTCGAAGGCCAGGCTGCCCCGCGACCCGTTGATCTCCAGCCGCAGCGCGTTCTTGCGGCCGAGCGCGAACCGGGTGGCCTCGAAGGTGGCGACCGCGCCGCCGGTGAACCGCGCCAGGAAGACCGCGCAGTCGTCCACGTCGACCTCGCCCAGCGCGCTGCCCGGCTCCCCGGACAGCGGCCGCTCCCGCACGAACGTCTCGGTCATCGCCGAGACGCCGCTGATCCGGTCGCCGAGGACGAACTGGGCGGTGTCCACCGCGTGCGCGGCGATGTCGCCCAGCGCGCCGGACCCGGCCTTGTCCCGCCGCAGCCGCCAGGTCATCGGCGTGGCCGGGTCGGCCAGCCAGTCCTGCAGGTAGGCCGCCCGCACCTGGCGGATCGTGCCCAGCCTGCCCTCGGCGACCATCTTGCGGGCCAGCGCGATCGCGGGCACGCGCCGGTAGTTGAACCCGACCATCGCCCGCTGCCCGTTGGCCGCCGCGCGCTCGGCGGCCGCCGCCATCTCCTCGGCCTCGGCGACCGAGTTGGCCAGCGGTTTCTCGCACAGCACGTGCTTGCCCGCGGCGAGTGCGGCCAGCGCGATCTCGGCGTGCGAGTCGCCCGGCGTGCAGATGTCGACGATGCCGACGTCGTCACGCGCGACCAGGGTGGCCCAGTCGGTCTCGACGTCCGGCCAGCCCTGCTTGGCGGCGGCGG